>CAZQBM010000001.1:0-105736 GCA_964591945.1 uncultured Lachnospiraceae bacterium
GAGTTATGAGGGAAGGGAAGGTCAACTAAAGTACATTCCTTTGCGTTGTATTCTTCTGATAAATCCACGGGCTCCGCAGGATCAGCAAACTGCCAGTGAGGACCCGGATAGTATTCGTTGTATTCGGAGTCATAGTTTGCTGCTTCAATTCTTTCGGCAATTTCGCCTTCTGTAACATATTCAGTAAACTCACGAGGTTTTCCGTTCTCGATACGGGCAAAACCGCCGCTTAAGTTATCTACCCAAGGATTTCCTAAAAATGCATCGATATAAAAAGGACCGCCGTCGTGAATAAGAATTGCGTTGTATTCGGGTGCGATTACAAAGTGAGTGGGACGTACGCTACGGATACTTCCGAAACGGGTAATGCTGCCCCAGTCCTTTACGATACACATCAAACGTGTTACTTCGCCGTTGGCGGTACTGTTCATCATTTCATAAACGATATCAGCCTGTGTTAATCCGTAATGATCCAAAGCGGTTTTTTCATTATCTACCATAATGGCAACGGGACGCTGGTTCTCAATGTCCAAACTAATCCATTCGTTGGTCAATTCACTTCGGTAACTATTTTCGGGAATAACCTCTTCAACCACTTCTTCTGACTCTGACTCGATTTCAATACTTACAAGTTCAGTAGTGGATTCGCTGCTTATTGTTTCTTCTTCGCCACAACCGGTCAACATACCGAAAGCAAGCACTGTAGAAAGAAGAAGTGCAAAAACTTTTTTCTTCATTATTAGAATTCCTTTCTTTGTTGCAAAAAATCTTTTCCATAACAGTTTACTACACGATTCGACAGTATGCAAGAAAGTTATTTTTATTTCTATCTTTTTATAAAAATAACAGCCGAGAGAAATAATGAGAAAACATATTCAACTACCCGTTGAATGACAAAACGAGAGCCATGCGCTACACTACATATACAGCACAAAAATGAAAAGTAAAATGGAGGGAAATGATATGACAATGATAACATCCGCATATGCGAATAAAGTTTTAAAAAAATTAAATGACGACAAGGAATTTTGGCGCAGAAAAGAAGCAGAGGGTCATACATACGTGGCGGCCTTGGATGAGGAACCGGTGATTCCGGAATACAGTTATACGGCAGTAGCTAATGCTGTTGAAGAGATTGATGAAAAGATTGTTAAAATCAAGCACGCAATCAATCTTGCCAACATTACCAATCAAATCACAGTTGGAAACAAGTCTATGACCGTTGACCAGATTCTTGTTAAAATGGCACAGCTTAACAGACGAAGAGCAACGCTTGATATGATGCGTAAACAGGAACCTAAGAGAAGATTGAATACGGTTTCTTATGTATCAAGAAAGAATGCTCCCGAGTACGAGTATATCAACTACGATTTGGATGTGGTGAAGGCTGATTACGAACGTATCGATGCTGAAATCGCCGAAATGCAGATTGCACTTGATAAGTATAATCAGACCGTGGAGTTTGAAGTAGAAATATAATAAAGTTACCGTGCAAACCGAAAATTTAGTACTGTCAAAGGTATGATTGAAGATAAGATAGTTATAAATAGTGTATAATGTTTCGGTTCCCGGTTGTTCTGTTATTTATTTATGATGTAATGTTCATAGTTTCAAGTGATAGGATTAACAGGTATATAGATCGGTTTGCAGAAAACTTTTGCCTTTGGGCGAGGGCGCGGAAGTTCGGTTTCAAGCGTTATTTAAATAAAATGGGGCTATGAGCGGAACGGTTTAAAGTGAGTTAAGGAAATTTCAAAAAAGTTAAAAATATACTTGCAAAATAAGTAAAGAAGTGCTATCTTATAATATTCGCCAATAGATAATGAAAGACGGCGATAAAAAGTAACTGTTAACCTTAACTGCGAGTGTTTGCGCAACAAACACAAAGGAGGCCGTAATGGTTTGTAGAACAGAATACGATATGAAAGTCATAGGCAGAAACCTCAGACGCTTACGTGAAAAGAAACGTTTGAGCGTGGAACAGGTACGAGAATACCTTTGCTTAGGCTCTGTACAGGCAGTGTACAAGTATGAAGCCGGTGCGGGTTACCCGCAAGCGGATACGTTGTTGGCTCTTATGGAGTTATACAACGCAGGTGTTAATGAAATAGTGAAGGATTATGAAGAGGAGCTTTGCTCCTCTTTTGACGTTTTAGGGAAAAATTTTCTATTCTTTTATAAAAAGTTGAATACTTTGTAAAATATGCTACGTTTATATCATTGAAAAAGATAGGAGGTGGGGAACATCGATTCAAAAGACAACTTCATACGATTGGTTGAAAAGTACCAAAATCTTGTGTTCTCCATCTGCTTAAAAATGACAGGGGATTATTTCACGGCAGAAGATTTGGCGCAAGAGACTTTCATCTCGGCTTATAAGCATCTGGATGAATTCGATGGACAGTCGGAGAAGGCATGGCTTTGTCGGATTGCCGGAAATAAATGTATCGATTATCACAGGGCGGCGGCAAGGCGGATGGTGCCTACAACGGAAGAGGATATGCCGGAAGAGAAAATGAAATTTTCGGAAGGCCCGTTGCAAACGGTGCTCAACCGGCAAGTGTTGGAGGAATTACAGAGGTGTTGTGAGGAATTGCAGGAACCTTATAAAGAGGTGGCGCTGATGTACTTTTTAGAAGGGCGGACTTCGAAAGAGATTGCAGAGCGGACAGGCATTGGAATCAACACAATACAGACAAGGATTTATCGTGCAAGAGAGAAGTTAAAAATAAGCTACAGAAAGGAGATGCTGGAAGGATGATATTACATAGTGAATATTTAACGGAGGAAGAATTGGAACTGCTTATTTCGGAAACGGAAGACGACCTTGTGCCGGCACCTCCGGAAATGGCCGATAGGATAGCGGATATCATATGGAAGGAAGCGCAGGTTAAGGAAAATAGTGTGGCTGCGGAAGCGAGAAGTAAGACCTGTCAAAGCAAAAAGAATGGAAAACAGCGGGAGTTTGCAGCATATTGTTTCCGTGTGGCGATGTCGGTTGCAGCAGCGATTGCGTTTATGTGTATTGTGCCCAATCTGCCGGGTTTTGATGAATACGGCGTGGAACCTGAAGTGCAGGAGTATGCAGATAAGGAAGCATATCTGAAAGAGAACGGCAGTGGGGCATGGCAGGAAGTATACACTACATATCCCACTCGGGAAGATGTTTTAAATGATAAAAGTTTAATGCAAAGACTTTTTGACGGTGAAAAAATTTTTGATGGGAACCTTGAAGTTCCTGAGGAACCTAAGGCGTCGGATGAACCGGACACTACGCCAGGAAACGTCCCAACAATCGAGAACGGAAATATCAACAGGATGAATTATAAATATGAAAACGGAGGACAATTATTATGAAAAGAAAGAGAAACGGATTTTTTGCATTTATTTGGTCATTTATGCCGGGGGCGGCAGAGATGTATATGGGTTTTATGAAGTGTGGACTTAGTCTGATGATTTTATTCTTTGCGGGATTCGCATTGGTATTTACAGTGAATTATTTTACGGACGTTATGCTGCTTATCCCTGCGCTTGTGTGGTTTTATTCCTTTTTCCATGCAAGAAACCTTGCGTCATGTACGGAAGAAATGTTACAGGCAATGGATGATGATTTTATTTGGGATAGTCTCAGTGACGGAAGTAAGACCAAAATTACGAGTCCGACATTACGTAAGTGGGGTGCTGCAATTCTGATCGTGGTTGGCGCGGCTATGTTGTGGAGAAATGTGCGAGACATAATTGCCAACCTGATTCCTGACGAATACTGGAATATGATTTGGCCGTTTGTCAATGATGTTCCGCAGATTGTTGTTGCACTTCTTATTATTGCCATTGGTATCGGTTTAATTGTGGGTAAGAAGAAGGAGGTAAAAGATGGAGAATAGTGTAGATGTAAAACCACGTCGTATGGGAACAATCAGCATCGGTGTTTCATTGGTGACGTTCGGTGTGATGTTTCTTTTATGCTCCGTATTTGAGATTTTATCGTATGAAACCGTGTTCGCCCTGTGGCCGGTGATTTTAATTGCCTACGGGCTGGAACTTCTTGCGTTCAGTTTTTTTAGAGGGAAGTTAATGTATGATAAGGGCGCAGTTTTTATTATGATTCTTTTGATGCTGTTTGCGGCGGGGATGGCCGGCGCGGATGTGTGTTTTAAGGTGGCGGATTATTTTATGACGAATCAAATGGCGATTTAGTGCTTTTATATGTGAAATATTAAGAAACCGGTGGATTTACATTCGCCGGTTATCTTTTTTTGAAAAAAATCTAAAGTATTATCAAAAAACTCCGATATTTATTACAGATGAATATTCCAAGGAGGGAGGAAACTGTTATGCGTATACAGTCATATATTCAGGTACAGCAATTGTACAACACGCAGAAACCTAACAGGACTCAGAAGTCCACACAGACCAGCTTCTCCGATAAACTCCAGATTTCTACGATGGGAAAGGATATCCAGACAGCGAAATCTGCATTGGCAAACACATCTGATATCAGAGAGGATAAGATTGCGGATATTAAGGCTGCAATCCAGGACGGAACTTACGAAGTGAGTAATGCGTCTTTTGCCGATAAGTTATTGGAAAAGTATAGTCAGACACTCGCTTAATTTAAATAAGGGTAAATTAAGCGAGGTGTTTGCCTATTGCGAGGCAAACACCTTTTGATTTACAAAATGTAAATCAAATAAAAATGTATTTATTAACAAAGTGAGGAAAACGGTGTGGCAAGTTTAGTAGAAAATCTAATTACCGTATTGAACAAACAGTATGCGGAATATGAGACACTTTTGGAATTGTCCTGCCGTAAAACCACAATTATTGTTGAGGGAGACCTCGAAAAACTGCAACAAATCACGGATGAGGAGCAGCGCGTTGTAGGCATCGTGAATCACTACGAAGCAGAGAGAACCGAAGTGATGAAGGATATCGCCAACGTAATCAACAAGGATGTTGAAACATTGAAACTGATTGACTTGGCTCATATGCTGGAACAAAGACCCGAGGAGTACAAGGCACTTACGGAAATTCATGACAAATTGCGAAGCGTGGCTTTGCGAATGAAGAAAGTCAATGAACAGAATAAGGTGCTTCTTGAAAATTCTTTGGAGATGATTGCATTTGATATGAACCTGATTCAATCTATGCGTAAGGCACCGGAAACTGCCAATTACAACAGAGGTGCGTACAACACCGGCAGTACGATGGGAAGTTTTGCGGGACGCTTTGATACGAAACAGTAATTCTTGTTGAAATGGAGGCGGTGAGTTATGCCGTTAATGGGTAGCTTATATGTGGGAACATCCGGACTGCAGACCAGTCAGAATGCTCTTAATACAACCGGTCACAACATAACCAATGCTGACACCGTAGGGTATGTCAGACAGCAGACTATGCTTGGAGACCGTCAATACAACACCATATCTATCGACGCTACATCCATTGCCAACAAGCAATTGGGTCTCGGCGTACAATATTCCCAAATCAGACAGGTTAGAGATGTATTCCTGGATCAGACTTATCGTGAAGAAAACGGTCGTTTAGGCATGTACTCTACATTTTATAATGCAACGGAAGAAGTAGAAACGCTTCTGGGTGAATTGGACGGCGCTTCTTTCCAGGATTCTATTTCTGAACTATGGACATCAATTCAGGAGCTTGCAAAGGATCCCGGCAGTTCCGTGACACAAGGTCTTTTGATGCAGAGAGCGTATACTTTTATGACGGATGCACAGTCAGTATATAAGGGTTTATGTTCTTACCAGGACAACTTAAACCGTGATATCAAAGATATGGTGGAGAAGATTAACGATTACGGTGCAAAGATTAAAGATTTAAATGACCAGATTCGCAAGATCGAAACTGCAGGCATTGAGAAGGCCAACGACTTAAAAGATGCAAGAAACCAGCTGCTGGACGAATTAAGCAGTATGGGGAATATAGATTATTATGATGACGCAATGGGTAATGTCCTTGTTAAAATTGAAGGACATATGTTTGTTACACCGGACAGAGTGAATGAAATTGGTTTGCAGGTGGACGAAACCACAACCTTTTATGATGTGTTCTGGAAAGACGATGCGAAATTCCATGTAAACGAAGCCGGTGATACCATTTATGAAACCAAAGGCGCCTTGGTATTTGATTTATCACAGGAATTATCCCCTGTTTTGGATACCGATATCGGCGAGCTGAAAGCTCTGATTATTACAAGAGGCGATCACAGAGCAAACTTCACTGATATGGAGAATACTTACAATGCGGATGGCGAAATCGTAGCTACCGATAAAGAAAACTATGATAAAATTTCCAATTCGGTAATTATGACAGCTCAAGCTGAATTCGATAAATTGGTGCATGCAACGGTTACCGCAATCAATGGTGCACTTGAGCAGGCGTTCCAAAAGGGAGACGGCAACTACATGTCGGACGGAAAGGGCAACGCACTTCAGATTTTCCAGAGAAGTACAGCGAATCCCGGCGAACCGGAAGATTTAAACAATGATGAAACAATTTTTACAACAGCGAATCTGATTATCAATCAGGAATTGATGCAAACACCCGGTAAACTTGGTTTTAAGAGACCGGATGACAGTATTGATTATGAAACAGCTGAATTGTTAAAAGAAGCTTTTGAGAAAGCTGAATATACCTTGAATCCGGATACAACCAACGGAATGAACATTCCGAGCTTCTACGCCTCATTGGTTGCGCACGTAGCAAATGACGGAGCGGTGTATAAGAGTATCCGGGATAATGAGCAGATTACCGTAGATTCTACGGAAAGTGCAAGACAGCAGATTGTCGGCGTATCCACAGACGAAGAATTATCCAATATGATTCGTTTCCAGAATGCATACAATGCGTCCAGCCGATATATCAACGTAGTAAGCCAGATGCTGGAGCATTTGCTTACATCGCTGGGATAGGTCATTAATTTTATAAAAGTACAGTGATTTTATAAGCAAATCTGCATATGAGCAGAAAGTTAGGAAGATAACAAAGTAAGGAGGGAGCAACATGGCATCACAGTTTTATGGTTTGAATATTGCATATACGGGCTTGTTGGCTTCCAATGCGGCTCTGAATACAACTTCAAATAATATCGCAAACATTGAAACCAAAGGCTACAGTAAGCAGGTTGTAAACCAGTCTGCAGCGCAGGCGTTAAGAACCTACACCACTTTCGGTTGCTCCGGTTCCGGTGTTGATGTGGATTCCATCGAAAGACTCCGCGATGAATTTTATGACGTAAAATATTGGGGCAATAACCAAATTAAGGGTGAGTATGATAAGAAAAATTATTATACCACACAGATTGAACAGTATTTTATCGATGATGACACTGTAAAAGGTTTTAAAACCATTTTTGATGAGATGTTTAATTCCATGCAGGAATTAATGAAGAGCTCCGGCGATAGCGTGGTGAAGAATCAGTTCGTCGGTTATGCAAACAACTTAACCACATATTTCAATGAAATGGCTTCTAATCTTTCCAAAGTGCAGGAAGATATTAACGCAGAAATTAAGGTTAAAACAGATGAAATCAACTCTCTTGCAGAAGAGATTGCATCTTTGAATAAGCAAATTAACGTAATCGAGTTGACAGGTGTTACCGCCAACGAGTTGCGTGACCAGAGAACGGTTTTAATTGACCAGTTATCTGCAATTGTAGACGTAGACGTAACCGAAACACCGATTTATGATACTTACAATCCTGAAAGATTTACAGGCGCACATCGTTGTATCGTAACGATTGCGGCTGGTCAGGTACTTGTAGATGGTAGCGATTATAACGGTTTGGAATGTAAGGCAAGAGAAACAACCAATAAAGCATATCAGTCGGATGTGCAAGGTATGTACGATATCTATTGGAGCAACGGTGCACCTTTTGGAATGTATAATGCATCTATGGGTGGTGAGTTGGCAGGCCTTCTTCAGATGAGAGACGGTAATAACGGTGAATATTTCTATGGTGAGTTTACTGATTTGAAGAAAGATGCACAGGGCAATGCACTTGCAACCATTAAGGTGACCGCTGACTATCTTTTGGATATGACAAAGAATACTTTGCCGGATTCGGGAACTATTAACATCGGTAATACATTGTACAAATACAGTTCCTGGACTTTTAATTCGGAAACAAATTCTTATACTTTTAAAATTGATAAATCCGAGAATACATCAGAAGTGCCTTATTCGAAACTTCATCGTGAGGCATCGATTAATCAGCCGGTAGAATATAAGGGAATTCCTTATTATCAGGAACAGTTGAATGAATGGGTAAGATTATTTGCCAAAGCTTTTAACGGCATTCTTACACAGGAAGGCAGCAGCGATGTATATGGCGATCCCGGACGCATTCTTTTTACCGGTAATTTAGCAGTGGATAAACAGCTGAATTTCCGTCACGAAGGCGGTATCAACGGTGAAATTACTTCATCAAGCGACTGCTACAGAATGTTGACAGCGGCAAACTTCGGTATTAACGAAGATATCCTTGAAAATGCCGACAGATTGGCAACGCATACGGATGCGGCAGCGGGTCAGGATAAATATGATTTGCTGGAAGAATTGTATTCCATGAAATCAGATGCGAATGTAATGACATTCCGCGGCGGTACTGCAGAAGAGTTGTTGGAATGGATTCTTGGCGATGTGGCATTAAATGCAGAACGTGCTGAGACATTTTATAACAATGCGGATATTATGGCGACCAAGGTGGATAACCAGAGAACTTCCATTTCGGGTGTAGATAATGACGAAGAAGCTGTAAGTCTTGTAAAATACCAGAATGCTTACAATCTTTCTTCTAAGATGATTCAGGTTTTAACAGAGATTTACGACAGATTGATTCTTGAAACCGGTGTATAAAAGCGTATTTCGGTTTTTACAAAAAGCATCTTATAAACTTGCATTAAAATAAAAAGGAGGGGCGTTATGAGAATTACGAATAAAATTATGCAGAATAACACCCTGTACAACATTAACCAGAATAAGATTTTACAGGATAAGTTGAATACTCAGATTACCACCAAGAAGAAGGTAACCAAGCCTTCCGACGATCCGGTTGTGGCTATTCGTTCCCTTCGCTTAAGAAGTAATTTAAGCCAGGTAAGCCAGTATAACGAGAAGAATATTCCTGATGCGGAACAATGGCTTGAATTGACCGAATCTGCGGTACAGTCTACCGTTGATGTGGTGACCGGTATGATTAACGAATTTCAGAGGGGTTCTAAGAGTAATCTTCAGCCTTCCGACAGAGCAATTATTTTAGAGAGTTTGAAACAACATCGCGACGAAGTATATGCTACAGGTGATTCAGACTTTGCGGGAAGAACGATTTTTACAGGATACAGAACCGATACCAAGTTGTCTTTTACGGAAGAGACAACCAAGGAATATGTGATTAACGAGCAGATTACCAATACAGAGATTGATACTCAGACATACGTGGATATGGGGAAATTGGAGAGCTTGAATGAGACCAATTTCAACAGTGCTGATATGACAACGGAGCAGCAGGTGGATACATATGAAATTCATAGAATTCGCTTGGCATACGAGAATGTAGACGCGGGTGCGGTGCCGACAATCAGCCAGGCAATTGGTTCTGATGAGAATGGCAAAACCATTTATCAGAGTCTTGGAAATGTTACGGTAATGTCAGCAAACGGAGCAACCAATCCGTATACAGAGATTACAAAGCAGCCGGATGCTATTTATTTTGTACCCGAGACCGGCGAGTTGTTGCTGGGAGATAATGCATATAAAAATTTACAGGCGTTAGATCCTGCGCAGGAAATTAAGGTTACGTACCAGAAGAGCAAATGGGCAGATAATGATTTAAGACCGGAACATTACTTTGCATGTTCATCTGAAGGTATTGATTATAATGCAGAATATCTGACCAAGGCAGGCAAGACTCAGAAACAGGTTATTGAATACGACGTAGGCTTTAATCAGCAACTTCAAGTAAATACTACGGCAGATGAAGTGTACTTCCACGGAATTGGAAGAGCGGTTGATGAGGCGTTGGATCTTTTGGACCGCTTGGAAAAGATTGATGCAGTTGTAACGAAACTGGAAGGCATGGTCGGAAACGATGCTTATGATCAGGCTACAGTAGAAGCGAAACTGAATGCGGCAAAGAAGGCTCAGACTTATATGGAAGATACGGTTCAGAAGACTTTTGAAAGCGGTATTACCGAAATGCAGGGTTATCTTGATAAGGTGAATATGGCGTATACAACCATCGGTAACCGTTCGTTGAGACTTACTCTCATTGAGAATCGTTTGGGCAACCAGCAGACAGCTTTTGAGACGCTTACTTCAGAGAATGAAGATGCGGACATTGCAGATTTGGCAGTGCAGCTTAGCAGTGCAGAACTTACTTATGATGCGGCACTTGCAGCAACCGGTAAACTTTTACAGACATCATTAATGAACTATATTTAATAAACGGAGGTTGATTGGTATGGTAATGAATACTAGATTATTTGGGGAAGTAACAATTGATGACAACAAAATGATTCATTTTCCGGGCGGTATTGTAGGTTTTCCTGATTTGCAGGATTTTGCATTAATTCATGATGCGGAAGATGGTAAGGACGGTGGCATTCATTGGTTGCAGTCTGTGCAGGAGCCTAACTTTGCGATGCCCGTTATTGATCCGTTACGTGTAAAACCGGACTACAATCCTGAGGCGGATGATGAAATTTTAAGTGCGATCGGAGAAATTGTTGAAGAGGAACTTTTGATTCTTGTTACCATTACGGTTCCTTCTGATTTGACGAAGATGACAGTGAACTTAATGGCTCCTTTCGTGATTAATGTTGCAACAAGAAAAGCATGTCAGGTTATCGTAGATGGCTACGAAGTGAAGTTCCCTATCTACGACATCCTTCAGAAAATGAAAAAGGAGGGTGAGTAAGATGTTAGCGTTATCCAGAAAGAAAAACGAAGCGCTCGTTATTAACAATAATGTAGAAGTTACCGTGCTTGAAATCAAAGGCGACCAGGTAAAACTTGGTATCTCAGCTCCTAAGGAAGTTCCTGTATACCGTAAGGAAGTTTACGTACAGATCCAGGAAGCAAATAAGGAAGCAATGAATGTGGTTTCCGCAGATGCGTTGAGTAAATTATTCTAGGAAAATATAGTGTTGAAAAAGGTGCTCCCGTAGTGTAAGGCCGGGAGCACTTTTGCGATAGAAGAGGAGGTTGGTCATGCAAGAAGAACTGATGAATGCTATCAGCAGTATAGCAAATCAATATTTGATGGTTAATTATGATATGGTTTGGTTGAAGACCATGCTCAAAAAAGGTCAACAATCTGTTGGAAAAGGAACGTTAATAACCGGTTCTTCCCATGCGTTAAATGGTATTAATGAAAAATATATAGATAATTGTGTGAATTGTTCCATGCATTCACAGGATATTTATTATGATTTTTTGTGTGCTAAGACAATTTTGGAAAAGGCTCCCGCCAATGCGTATATCAGATGTTTTATTATTATGGGATATTATATTCCGTTTCAGGACTTGTCAAAGAGTACAGTAATGCGAAATATGATGATAAGTCCTGTTTATTATCCGGTTTTCGGGGATGCGCACAATTGGCATGAACCTGAAAGGGTTGATCCATGGAGATATGCCACGGACACACCGGAAGAAGCAAGAAAAATATGTGAAATGTTAGCTGAACAATTGATTCTCCAGAAGGAAACTTATTATTCTGATTTGAAGCAAAGAAAATCATTTTTCGACTTGGGAGGCAGACGATGGTGTGATTTATCTCAGGAGGAGATGGATGCTTACGGAAAAGAACGTGCGCTCAGTCATAATAAGATGGTGGTACATGAAGCGAGTTTTATAGAAAATTGCGATATTTTAAAAGATTATGTAAGATTGTTGCAATTGCATAATATAACGCCGGCTGTAGTAATTACTCCCTTCACGCCGGCTTATAACAAATACATTGACAACAGATACCGTGAAGCTGTTGTGGAAATGTTGGATAAGGTGGAGGGTACAATTCACTATATAGATTTTAATGATTCAGATATGTTTGATGAAACTGATTTTATGGATACCGATCATTTGAATGCAGCGGGAGCGGATAAGGTAAGCTTTTTATTGAATGACTTGATTTAAGTGTGTTTTAACAACGCATTGGGCAAACAGGCCAATAAATAAAGGAATTAAAAAAATTTAAAAAAAGTTATAAAAAGGTATAAAGTTTTTTTTAAAGGCTCCGATATATATAACATCAAGGGAGAGATACAGAAATTGATATCACTCCACAGTAACTGACAAGCCATCCTGGGAGGCAAGAAAGTTACAAGAAACTATTAATTTAACCAACCGAGTCGCAAGGAAGCGGCCGGGTCAAAAACAAGGAGGTAGCACTATGGCAATGATAGTACAGCACAACTTAAGAGCAATGAACTCTAACAGAATGTTAGGCGTTAACTCAGCAACACAGTCCAAATCTACAGAGAAATTATCTTCAGGTTACAAGATTAACCGTGCAGCAGATGATGCAGCTGGTCTTTCAATCTCTGAAAAAATGAGACGTCAGATCAGAGGTCTTACACAGGCTTCTGCAAATGCACAGGATGGTATCTCTTGTGTACAGACAGCTGAAGGTGCGTTGAACGAAGTTCACGACATGTTACAGCGTATGAACGAATTAGCAGTTAAGGCTTCTAACGGAACCTTACAGTCAGAAGATGTTGGATACATTCAGTCTGAAATTGATCAGCTCGCATCTGAAATCACCAGAACATCTAATGATACTAAATTCAATAAGATGGGTCTTCTTGATGGCTCTAAGGACGAAGTAGTTCTTCAGGTAGGCGCAGAAGCAGGACAGACAATCACATTGAATCTTTCTGCTATGGATGCAGCTACATTAAGCGTTAATTCATTAACAATTAGTGACTCTGCTTCAATTACAGCTATCGATAACGCTATTCAGAAGGTATCTAAGTTCCGTTCTGACCTTGGTGCAGTTCAGAACAGATTAGAGCACACAATCAACAACCTCGACAACGTAGTTGAAAATACTACAGCAGCTGAGGCACAGATTCGTGACACAGATATGGCTAAAGAAATGGTTAAGTTCTCCAACAATAACATCCTTACCCAGGCAGGAACCGCTATGTTGGCTCAGGCTAACCAGGCTAATCAGGGAGTACTTTCCTTATTACAGTAAAGAGTTCGCTGAAACTATCAAGAGAGTCGGTTTTACCGACTCTCTTTCTTTTATAATGAAATCATTAACATAGGAGCATTTATATGAAAAACCGAACCAAAATTAAGATATTGCATGTCAGTACCAAGGAGATTAAGTTGATAGATATTCCCCGCGCATTAGATGAAATGGGATATAATGTCTATCATGCTCAATTGGGAATTACAGCGCTTGATTTCCGGGAAGAGGATAGTGATAAAGTATGTAAGGCAATTGATGAATACAAAGTGGACTGTGTAACTACACATGATTTTTCTGAAAGTGTTTCATATGCCTGTATGCAAAAAAATGTTCCGTATATTTCATGGGTATATGATGCACCGCAAAAAGAGTTGTATGCGTATCAGGCGCATTACCCGTGCAATTATATTTTTGCATTTGACAAAACACAGTGTGAACAGTTAAAAGACTCCGGTCTGAAAAATGTGTTTTACATGCCGCTTGCAATACATAGTGAGAAAGTAAAACGCGATTTATTAAAGTACCCAAGGAAGAAGAGTCAAGATATTGTTTTTATCGGGCAATTATATAAGATAGAATCTTTGGATGCAGTAGTAGCACGGGCTGAAGGGAAAGTAAAAGAAGAATTAGATAAAAGTTTCGAAGAGCTTTTTATGAAGTGGGATAAGGAACATAAAATATATGGTTCCATGTCTGATGAAACTGCTGCATTTTTTGATCAATATTCCGAGCGGAATTTAACAACGCGATATCCATATATTCCTCACGGATTATATTATGAAGCGGCGGTTCTAAGCAGAATACTTGCGAATCGTGAAAGGGTTCATATTTTGAATGCACTGGCGGAAAAGTATGACGTGAATTTCTATACAAAGGATAAAGACGTATCGCAGTTAAGCAATAAGGTAAAAATTCATCCGGGCATTGGCTACGATGAGGGAATATCGGCACTATATCGTGATGCAAAGATTAATTTAAATATTACATTACATTGTATTCAAACGGGGGCTTCGCAAAGGATTTTTGATGTTATGGCTGCCGGAGGATTTATGCTGAGTAACTACCAGGAAGAATTGGAAGAATTGTTTGTTCCGGGCAAAGAGATTGTGTTGTATCATAACGAAGAAGAATTATTGCAGTTGGCAGAATATTATTTAACGCACGATGAAGAGCGTAGGGAAATTGCGCGAAACGGTCAGGAAAAAGTTCTCCGATTACATGGATTTCATAATAAGTTAGATAGAATGCTGGATATTGTATCCGAAATTGAGAAGGAAAGAACTTGTAGTTATATTGAGGAACATAGGAACTATTTATGTGGGGAAACGCAGGAAAAACTGCTTTATGAAACGAAGAAATTATATAATACTTTTCAGAACCCTTTATATAACTTGGTAATTAAGCAAGATGAAATATTAACAAAGTTCTACGAGATGTTATATTGCTGGAAAAATGAGCAGGAAAACGGTGAACCTACTGTTTTTGAAAATGTAACCGATGCGGAGACTGCGGCTCTTAAGTATGATAAAGTAGTTGATGCTGTTAAAATGATGGAAGTGGGTTGTGATGACCAAACTGCACTGGATTGTATTCTTGATTTGGATGGATGTGGCGTTTCTAATTTCTTTCTTGCGTGGCAAATTAATAATCATTGTAAAAAACCGAAAGATATGTTTGTTAAAATAGCGGGCTATCTTGCACAACTCAATGTGTATTGCGCTATTGATTTGCTAGACTATGCATTGATGATATATGAGAAAGATGCCGGCATATTAATTATGATAGCGAATTACTATATGCAATCCAATTTGTATGCAGAAGCATTGCAGGTGATGGAAGAAATTGAAAATCCGGATGCTAATGTAAAAGCAATTGTACAACAATTGCATAATGTATTAGAGGCGTCACAGTAGTTGAAGCGTATCAATGAATAAGGTGGATATGTAATGTACGTTTATCTTTTAGAATGGAAAAGCTTCGGAAACGAAGATATCAAAGAAATATTATCGGAAATGGGACATAAAGTAATTAGTGTTCCTTTTTCTGATACAAAGATAAAAGCAGACGAAATCGAACGTTTGCTTATACAGAAGAACGCAGATAAAAATTGCGACTTCGTTTTTTCCTTTAATTATTTTCCGGAAGTATCCATATGTTGTCAAAAGATGGGGATTAAGTATGTATCCTGGGTGTATGACAGCCCGCATATTGCAGTATATTCATATACAATTATTAATTCGTGTAATTACGTATTTCTGTTTGATTATGCTTTATACGATGAGTTAAGTTCCGGAGGAATAAAGACGGTATATTATATGCCTCTGGCCATCAATGAGAAACGCCTACGGAGAATGCAGTTGTCGAAAGGCAGTGTAAAATACAGTCACGATATTAGCATGGTTGGTTCGCTGTATTCGGAGCCCAAACACAGATTATATGATAAATTCAGTAACGTAAGTCCTTATGCAAAAGGATATCTGGATGGTATTATAGATGCCCAGAAGAAATTGTACGGACGATATATTCTAAAAGAAATGCTTTCGCCGGATATTGTGGAAGAAATGCAGAAAGTCTATCCTACGGATCCCAATGCGTCTACTGTGTTATCTCCGGAGGATATCTATGCGGATTATGTGCTTGCACGTCAGGTGACGGCGCTGGAGCGTAAAGAAATTCTAACATTACTGGGGGCGAGACATCAGGTAGATTTATATACATACGATTGTGATGCGGTAATTCCCGGTGTGGTGAATCATGGTAAAATAGATTATTACGATGATATGCCTTATATATTCTATAACAGTAAAATCAATCTAAACATTACGCTTCGGAGTATTAAGAGCGGCATTCCTTTGCGGGCATTGGATATTATGGGCAGTGGCGGTTTCCTTTTATCCAATTATCAGCCGGAGTACGATGAGTACTTTGTTCCGGGGGAGGATTATATCTTTTATGAAGATTATTATGACCTGGAAGACAAGGTGGAGTACTATCTTTCGCATGAGAACGAACGTCGTGAAGTTGCGGACAACGGTTGCAGAAAGGTGCAGGAAGAACATAATTATCGGGGGAGACTGCGGATGATTATGGAGATTGTGACGGGGGAATAAAGTGAGAATTCTTTTATATGATATGGGGGCTTTTACCCAGAATGATATAATGTCCGAGTTGGATAAGATGGGCATTGTTTATGAGAATGTTTTATACAAGTTAAAAGATATCCATAGTGACCCTTACTTTGAGAAACGTATCAGGGAAATCGTACAAAAAGATTCTTTTGATGCGGTATTCAGCGTGAATTTCTATCCTGTGCTTGCGCGAATCTGTAATGAGGTATCTATTAAATATATCGCATGGAGTTATGACAGTCCTTTACGGGAACGGGACCTGAAGGAGACACTGGGACTGCCCTACAACTATGTTTTTATGTTTGACAGGGAAGAATGTAAGAAATGGAATCGTAAAGGGTATCGCAATGTATACCATATGCCGTTGGCGGTTAATACGGGGCGTTTGGATGTTGTGGAGATGACGGAAGAAGAAAAGCAGAAGTACACATGTGATGTATCAATGGTAGGGCAGTTGTATGAATCGGTGTTACCGGACCTGATGGCATTTGCAGATGCTTATGACAATGGATATATCAGTGCCTTGATTGAGGCACAACTAAAATTATACGGATGCTATTTGTTTGATGAGGTTGTAACGGATGAGCTGACGGAGCGGATGAATGGGGCATTTAGCAGAATTCCCAACAATCCATTACATTTGGAAACGGATGCACTCCGTGTGCATATGGCCAAAGAGGTTACGAATTTGGAGCGCAGCATTTTGTTGGAAGAAATGGCAGCTGTGCATAAGGTAAACTTGTATGCATCCCATAAGGGTGAATTGAGTGGTAACGTGAATTGGAAAGGCTCCGCCGGATATTTTGATGAGATGCCCAAGGTTTTTAAATTAAGTAAAATTAATCTGAATATTTCGCTAAAATGTATTCAATCAGGGATTCCTTTGCGTGCATTGGATATTCTTGCTTCCGGAGGATTTCTTTTATCCAATTATCAAGCGGAGCTGGCGGAATTTTTTACAGACGGTGAAGATTTGGTTATGTATTACAGCTTGGAAGATGCGTTGGCAAAGTGTGAGTATTACTTAGAACATGAAGAAGAACGCCTTGCCATTGCACGAAATGGCCATGAAAAGGTTAAGGCGCTGTTTGGCTATGAAAACAGGTTAAAAAAGATTCTTGCTACAGCAGGACTTCTTCCTTAAAGCGGTTAAGAATATCCTGCAAGGTTAATTGCATAAAGCTGTCTGTAGGTGCATCGTCCGGCGCAGTAGGAATTGCTTTGGGAGTGGTAAAATAGTAACGCATATTCGGATATTTTAAAGGTAATTGATTATCTTTGCCTGTGACATCATAAAAGAGCATGGAAAGGCTTAATTTGCCGGATAAATATTCCGTATATTCCGGCTTGTTGCCCCATAAAAGATTGCAGATTTTGCAGGGGAGCATATTTAAAAGACATTCGCCGGTAAGGGTGCGCAGTTCAAAGCCTGCCAGATCTAAGCTGAGGATACAATCTGCAGATGTGGCTGCCAAACGGTGGCTTATGTCAGGCAAAGAAGTTTTATCTGTAATATCAATGATTTGAGCGTTGGAATCGCCGGCAGAAACCAGGGGAACCAGCGCTTTAATTATGTGCTCATGATAAGGATATGTGTAAGTGTCGGATAATATAATAAACTCCATGGTGAGATATGCTCCTATAGCTGTTTGTGCTGTATACTTTGCTTGTTTATAAGCATAATTTGTTGTATAATAAATAAATGATTTGTTAGTGTTATTCTAGCATAGTAAAGAGTGAGGACTCAATCTTTTTTTGTACAAAAAGAGAATAGAAGGGGGACAATTTTATGGAAGAACCGATGAGTTTTGAAGAATTGCAGGAGATTACATCTATTTGTCTGGACGAGCTGATTAAATTAAAAGAAGAGAAGGCACAGTTGGAGGCTAAAGTTGAACAGCTGTCGTTAAATATTGCTGAATTGACCAAAGGTGAGCAGACAATAATTGATAAGGTTTGCCAAAATACGGAAGCGATCTTGTTGGACCGTAAAATTATGCACAGAAGTCTTCAGAATTTGCGCTATGAACTGCATGATCCCAAGACGGAAAACCGGGAGTGGTATTATCCTGAATTTTATGAAATAGACGAAACGATTGATGCTATTATTCATGAACGTAAGAGCATGGCTCGTTTTGGAGACGGGGAGTTTGCCATCATGTCAAATGTAGTAAGACAAAAGTTTCAACATTTGGATGACAGGTTGGCTAAACGTTTGGTTGAGGTGCTTCATTCCCATGAAGATAATCTTCTGATCGGCATTGCGGATAATTACGGCAATTTGGACCATTATAACGAAGGCGGAAGAAACGGAATTCGTTATTACATGACAGAAGAAGTGCGTAAAGAACATAGTAAATACATAGAAAAAGGCCGCAAATATCATAATGCATATATTAGCCGCCCGTATGCTTTGTTTGAGGATAATACAACGGATGCACCTGCGAAACGATTTGCTGCTTTGCGTAAAATCTGGGATGGCAAAGATGTGATTTTTGTTGAGGGCTCATTGACCGGTTTAGGTGTAGGTAATGATTTGTTTGATAATGCAAAAAGCATTAAACGTATTGAAGTTCCGGCAGAGAATTCTTTTGACAAATATGATGAAATTTTAAAAGCGGCATTAAAGTATGGCGAAAAAGACAGTCTGTTTATGATTGCTATGGGACCTTCTGCAGGAGTGCTTGCATATGATTTGTGTCTTGAAGGTTATCAGGCGCTGGATATCGGTCATATGGATTTGGAATACGAATGGTATTTACAAGGTAACGGCGGGCGAGCACAGGTTTCGAATAAATATAATAACGAATACCCCGGAGGCGACGTTGTAGAGCCGATTACGGATCCGAAGTATTTGAGTCAGATAATATGTAAGATTGATTAATTGCAGGATGGAGTTATGCGGAGGGATTATGAACGCAGAAGAATATAATATACAATTATTAAATGAGTTAATAGACGGAATTGATGCGGGGGATTTTAACGTTGGTACAGGGATTTCAGATAAGTACCGATATGAGCATTTAGCAGCTCTGTTTACTATGGCCCCTTATCTTGACGGAGGAGAGCAACTCTATAACCAGATATACGATATTGTTATGCAACAAGCCGTTACAGGTGTAAAAAATAGAATTAAGGCAGGGGAGAAATTAAAGATATATTTTTTGGTGATTTCTGCTGCGGAATGGTCTGCAGGCGAATTGTATCGGAAGTTTGAAAAGAACAGTAATATAGAGTGTAAGGTGGTAGTATGTCCGCTAGTTGATCGTGACAAAGAGTCTATGAGGGATTCGTATTTCCAGACGCGGGAGTTTTTTATGAATAATGGTTATGATGTGCTGGAAGGTTATGATTTTGATAAAGATGAAATATTATTTTTTGATCCGAAGACAGAAGGCGTTGATGTTGTGGTGCATCTGACGTCATGGTTCATGTCTATGCCGGAGGCATATCGCATAACATCGTTTCCACTTTCAATCGTGAATTGTTACATACCATACGGGATGTATATGGCCAATAGTCCGGATAATTCATATGTGAAAAATTATGTGTATAATAAAGAGTTTATTAATATGCAGCTTCGTGTCTATGCCGATTCGGAGAAAAATGTACAGGGGTACCGGAAATACGGTATGCTTCACGGCAAGAATGTTGTTTGTTCCGGATATATTAAGATGGATTATTTTTATAATGATAAAACATATACGGATGAAGAGGTAAAGAAACTCTGGAAGATACCGGATGGTAAAGGAGTAAAGGATGTTAAAAAGGTAATTATTGCGCCACACCATTCTATAAAAGGTTACGGGGGAATAAGATTTGCAACATTTCAGCAGAATGCACATTATCTTTATTATTTAGCAAAAAAATACTCTGACGGGATATCTTTTGTATTGAAACCTCATCCAAGTTTGCGGGTAAGGGCGGTAGAGGCTAAAGTTTTTGAAAGCTACGAAGAATACGATGCATATATTGATAAATGGAATAGTTTGCCTAATGCAAAAGTAGTACAAGACGGAGATTATACAAATATATTCAGAACATCAGATGGTATGATTATGGATTCGGCTTCTTTTTTGGGTGAATATTTGTATTTGAATAAGCCTTTGTTGTTTTTACAAAGAAATGGACAGGCGTTTAATGAACTTGCTGAGGCGGTGATGGACAGTTATTATAAGGCGAAAGGTACGGAATATGCGGATATAGAGGACTTTCTGAAACAAGTCGTTCTGGAGGAGAACGATGAAATGAAAGAACTACGTAAGCAGATATTTGAGAAAGAATTGGATTATTATGCTAAGAACGGATGTATGGCTTGCGATACAATCTATAATGATATAATTTCTGTTTTTCAGGCGGAATAAGGAGAGTGACATTGTATAAACAAAAAATAGGTTTAATTGGCGGATTTGGCGCATATGCAACACTGGATTTTTACAGAAGAATATTAGAGGTGTTTGCCAGCGATTGTGAAAGAAATTATCCACACATTGTTATGGATAATAATTTTACTATGCCAAGCAGAACTAAAGCGCTTTTGTGCGGAGCGGATTATGATAAAATTGTTGCAGATATTGCAAACAGTATGGAGTTAATGCTCCATAACAATGTTGATAAAATCATTTTGGTGTGCGGTACGGCACATTATTTTCTGAAAGATGTTTACAAAATGATTCCGGAAGCGCAGGAAAAGGTGGTTGATATTATTGATGCTATCGGAGAAGAATTAAGTAGGCAGCAGAAAAAGGATGTACTAATTATTGCTGCGGAAGGTACTCTATTGCAGGAGCTGTATCCGCAGAAATTAAATAAATATCATATTAATTGTATCAATCCGTCAGAAGAATATTATAAAGAAATCCGTTCTTATATTGAAGCGGTGAAGCAAAACAAGTATGACAAACAGATTTGCCAGTGTTTTATTCGATTTTTAAAAAACTTTACTACAAAAAATGTTATATTGGGTTGTACGGAATTTCCCGTGCTTTTAAAATTCATAAAAGCAAATTGTTCTGATTCTGAGCGGAATATATTGGAGAGATATACTTTTTACGATCCTTTGGAAGTTGTCTTGAATGAACTAAAAGCAACTTTGATATAGTGATGCAATAAACAAATTTCTAAGAAGAAAAAGAAGGTGTACAAATGCAGGCTTTGATTTTAGCAGCAGGAATGGGGAAGCGGTTAAAGAAGTTGACGCAGGATAATACCAAATGCATGGTAAAGGTGAACGGCGTAACATTAATAGAGAGAATGCTGAGGCAATTGGATAGGCTCGGATTGAAACAAATTGTTATTGTAATTGGTTATCAAGGAGATAAGCTTGTAGATTATATCTGCTCATTATCGATAAAGACGCCGATTGTCTATGTCAAAAATGCAGTTTATGAGCGGACAAATAATATTTATTCGCTTTCTTTGGCTAAGGAATATTTATGTGATGATGACACTATACTTTTGGAGTCAGATTTGATTTTTGAAGACAGTATTTTGACTGAACTTTTGGCAGATGAAAGAGATACATTGGCCTTGGTCGACAAGTATGAAAGCTGGATGGATGGTACTGTTGTTAAAATTGATGAAAAAAATACCATTCGTGAATTTATTCCGGGTAGCCGTTTCGTATTTGAAGATATTCCACATTATTATAAAACGGTGAATATATACAAATTTAGTAAAGCGTTTTCGCGTATGCAGTATGTACCTTTTTTAACTGCTTATATGGGAGCGTTGGGGGAAAATGAATATTATGAGCAGGTGTTACGAGTTATTACATTGCTTGATAATCCTATGATTAAGGCAAAAAAACTGGATGGTCAATTGTGGTACGAAATTGATGATGTTCAAGATTTGGATATTGCATCTTCTATGTTTATTGAAGATAAAACAGAGAGGTGTAATAGTATCAAGCATCGTTACGGTGGATACTGGAGATATCCGAAAATGTTGAATTTTTCATATCCAAACAATCCGTTTTTTCCACCTAAAAAGTTGGTGGATGAAATAAAAGCTAATATAGGTAAACTGATATCGGAGTATCCTTCGGGAATGAGAATCAATTCGTTACTTGTGGCAAAGAATTTGGGCGGATTGAATGAGGAATGGGTTGTGGTTTCCAATGGTTTGGAGGAAATTATAAAAACCATATTATCCGTATGTGTGGGTAAAGTTGGTATGATTAAACCAACAAATGAGGAATTTACGAATCGAATTCGTTCGCAGGATATTATTTTTTATACATCAAAGAATTCGGACCTTTCTTATACCGTGGATGATTTGCAAGCGTGGTTTTCGGATAAAGATGTTAAAAGTTTAATCGTATCGAATCCTGATTATCATTCGGGAAGTTATATTAATAAAGAAGATGTTTTGAAGTTATTAACTTGGAGTAAAGCACAGGGAATTAGAATTATTCTTGACGAGAGCTATTGCGATTTTGCTGATGAAGGAAATAACACATTGATTGATGAAGATATTTTGACAAAATACAATAATCTTGTTGTATTGAAAAATCTTTCTGTAACGCACGGAGTATCAGGGTTGCGTTTGGGGTGTGCGGTGTCGGCGGATTTAAATTTGGTAAAGCGGTTGCGGGAAGATGTGGCAATATGGAATATTAACTCTATTGCAGAATTTTACTTGCAAATAGAAGAAAAATATCACAAGCAATATATCAAGTCTTTAGATTTGTTTAAAAAGACGCGGCGTGATTTAGAGAAGAAATTGGGACAAGTACCGTATTTGCGAGTGATTCCGTCACAGGCCAATTATATTATGTGTGAAGTAGTGAAACATTGCACGGCGGCCAAGCTTACGGAAGTTTTGTTAAATGACTATAATATCTTGATTAAAGATATGACGGAGCGAGTGGATAATAAACGTCAATATGTTCGACTTGCGATTCGCAAACCAGAGGAGAACGAGATATTAATGAGTGCATTAAAAAGAATTATTACTTCTGAAGGAAGAATTGCCGGTGACAGTATAGATATTGATGAAATGGCAACGTTAGATTTCTTTGATAAGAGAGTCGATAAAGAATTACCACATAGATATAATTATGTTATATATCAGGATTCTAATCCGGAACTTGCATTGGAGCGAGATCGTTACGAAAAGAAGAAAATGTGTGAAATTCTACGATTCGGTCAGAAAGATTATGTACTGGATATTGGTTGCGGAGTAGGACGTTGGGGGGATGAAATTGTAAATATCCTTGAAGGAGGAGAATATGTCGGCGTGGATTATTGTGAAGCTTTTTTAAAGATTGCGCGCGACAATTTACAAGGTACCGGCAAATGTAATTTTTATAAAGGCAGTTTTCAGGAAATAAAGGATGTTCTCGAAGCGAATGAAGCCAATCGTTTTTATGATAAAATATTAGTTAACGGTGTGCTGATGTATATTAATGATCAAGACATCGAAAAATGTCTTGGAAGTGTGGATGCATTACTCGAAAAAGGTGGATTGGTTTATATTAAGGAGTCTGTCGGGGTAGAAGAAAGATTTACATTAAAAGATTTTTATTCAAAAGAATTGGACAGTACATATAATGCTATATATCGGAGTTTTTTTGAGTGTAATAAATTAATATATAAATGTTTTGTTCAAAAAGGATATGAAATCATTAGTCAGGGTGAGACATGGGAGCAAGTGCATCAGAATCGGAAGGAAACAACAAGTTATTATTGGATAATAAAAAAATAAATCCTAACTAACCCTAAACTTTTCCCTATTTTTGCCGATATAAAAAATAAGAAAGCGGGGAAAGTCCGCTCAGTAACACGTTAAACATGCAGCAGATATCACACGGAGGTGATTAAAATGGCAATTGAAGCATTAGGTGGTGTAATGTCGTATCAGGCACAGACCACAGTAAGACCGGTGGAAACAGTTTCCCAGACCCCGGTATCCATGGATGGAACCGTGATTGAGAGTGTACCTATGGTGGACGCCACCACTCCCGCAGTTGCGGCGACCGGTGAGCAAAGTGATAATTATCAGGCAGCAGAGCAACAGTTGCAGCAGATGTCTCCTGATAAGGTACGTAAAGCAGTAGAAGACATTAATCGTAAGGCAAGTTATTCTGAAGTACAGTTCGGTGTGCATGAGGCGACCAATCGTATTACCATTAAGATTGTGGATCGTGACACGAAGAAGGTAATTCGTGAACTTCCTCCTGAGAAAACCCTGGATATGATTGCAAAAGCATGGGAGCTTGCAGGTATTCTCGTGGATGAGAAGAGATAGGAGGGATAAGTATGTCAGATATTTTTAGATTAACAGGATTAAATTCCGGTATGGATACGGAGAGTATCATTACCGCGATGGTATCCAGACATAAAACCAAAGTAGAAACTGCCGTAAAAGAGCAGACTAAGTTGGGGTGGACGCAGGATGCATGGAAAGGGTTAAACACCAAGATTTATGGTTTGTATACCAACAAGCTTTCCAATATGAGATTGTCATCATACTATGATAAATTACAGTCTAAAACATCGAACAGTGCTCTGTCGGTTGTTCCCGGCAGCGGAGCTAATGTTGGTGTACAGACTGCAAAGATTAAGTCCGTTGCAAAGGCCGGATATTTAACCGGAGCAGAGATTTCTGCACAGGACGGAAGTAAAATTACAAGCAATACCAAATTGACAGAACTCGGCATTGCTGCAGGTTCGTCTGTTGGCTTAAAAGTGGATGGGATGACTCATACCATTGAGGTAACAGAAGATATGACTATGGGCGCATTCGTGAAGAAACTACAGAATGCGGGTGTGAACGCAAATTTTGATGAAGGAAATCAGCGTTTATTTGTAAGTGCCAAAGCAACCGGTGAGGAAAATGATTTCCTCTTTACGGATGCCGGTAATAATGCTACTTCTGTATCGAATAAATTGGGATTAAGCGCCAGCGTTGGTGCTAAGAGAATCAAAGGCGAAGATGCTGTTCTGGAATTGAACGGAGCAGAGTTTAAATCATCATCCAATTCCTTCAACATCAATGGCTCTACTTATACGGTAAACGGTGTAACTGATGAAGAAATTACCATATCAACATCTAAGGATACCAGTGGTATCTATGACATGATTAAAGATTTCTTTAAGGATTACAATGATATGATGCAGTCTATGGCAACTGCTTACAATGCAGATTCTGCCAAAGGATATGAACCGCTTACCGATGAACAGAAGGAAGCAATGACAGAATCCCAGGTGGAAGATTGGGAAAAGAAGATTAAAGATTCCCTTCTTCGTAAAGATTCCACATTGAATACTTTGATGTCATCCATGCGTGAAATCATGAGCGGTGGTATTGAAATCGATGGTAAGAAATACTATCTGTCTGATTTCGGCATTGAAACCCAGAGTTACCTGGAAGCAGACAAGAATGATCGCTATAGTTATCATATCAATGGTGATAAGGATGATGCTGTATCCGGCACCAAGGCAGATGTCTTAAGTGCTAAGATTGCAGAAGATCCTGCATTGGTGGAGAAGTTCTTTAAGGAACTGTCTGCTAAGATGTATGATAATCTTACAGAGAAGATGTCTAGTACGTCATCCAGAAGTATCTATAAGGTATATAACGATAAGCAGATGAGTGCTGAATACAGAGAGTATACCACCAAGATTGCAGAACTGGAGAAGAAATTAACCGAAGCGGAAGATAGATATTACAAGAAGTTTTCCGGCATGGAAGTTGCACTTTCTAAGATGACATCCAACCAGAATGCAATTTCAAGTTTATTCCAGATGTAATTAAATAAATACGAAACTCCCTGCTTGAAAGGGCGGGGAGTTTTATAATAAGGAGATATTCATATGGCACCGAATCCATACGCACAATATCAGAGAAGTAAAATACTTACAGCGTCCCCTGCAGAACTTACGTTAATGTTATACGAGGGTGCAATTAAGTTTGGCAATATTGCAATTGAAGCAATTGAGGAGAAAGATGTTCAGAAGGCTCATGATAACATCATCAAAGTGCAGAGAATTATTCAAGAGTTTCGTTCTACATTGAATATGAAGTATCCTGTGGCTCAGGATTTTGAGAATGTATATTCGTATCTTGCTTCCAGATTGTTTGAAGCGAATATCCGAAAAGATGCTGAAATTATGCGTGAAGTGGTAGAGCATCTTCGTACTATGCGTGAAACCTGGATTGAAGTAATGAAGAAGAATAAACAGGGAGAAGTATAGAATATGGCCAATGAATATATGCAGATGTTGGAAGACAGTCTTGTTAAGAAGTCGGATATTTTATCTAAGCTGATTGATAAAACCAATACCCAGAAGCAGGTGGTTTCTGAACCGGAAGTGGATTGGGACGTTTTTGATGCCATTGTTGAGGACAAGGGCAATCTTGTAGAAGAACTGGTGAAGCTGGATGAGGGTTTTGATACCCTTTATGCAAGAATCAAAGAAGAATTGTCCGTGAATAAGGCAGCATATAAAGATGTGATTGCAAAGATGCAGGAACTGATTAAAGAAGTTATGGATAAAAGTACGGAGTTGCAGACAATGGAACATCGTAATAAATCCTTAATTGAACAGCGTTTTGCAGAGAGCAAGAAGGCAATTAGGCAGTCTAAAATGGGTTCCAAGGCAGCTATGGAATATTATCAGCGGATGAACAATTTAAAGAATGTGGATCCGCAATTAATGGATAAAAAAAGATAATTAGATAAATAACAAAAATCCGGATTTGAGTCTGGGTTTTTGTGTTTTATTGTAGTGAAATACAGAAAGTATAAAGATGATATAGGGGAAAACATGAGAATACTTTTTTATCAGTGGGGGACTTTTAATGAGCCTGTGATTGAGAAGACTTTACGGGATTTGGGGCATTTCGTGAAGGTTTTGCAGGCCGAAGAATTGAAAGAGAAACCATCGGAAGAGCAGATTGGGGCGATTGCCAAAGATGCCAGCGAATATCATGCGGATACACTGTTTTCCGTGGACTATTTTCAGATGGTCGCAATGGCGGCTAAGAAATTGGATATTACATACTATTCGTGGTTGTATCACATTCCGCAGTGGAGTTTGTTTTCTTATGCGGCACAACTTCCGAACAACCGTATTATTACTTTTGATTCAATGCATATGCAGGAGCTTAAGCAATACAATGTAAACGGAATGCAATATATGTCGCAGGCAGCGGATAAGGAACTTTTAACAAGTGCATTGGCAAATGCAACGCCGGAGCAGATTGAGAAGTATAAGGCGGATGTATCTTTTGTGGGTACGTTATATGAAAGTGCCAATAATTTATTCAACCGCATTTCGCCAGAGGCGCGAGAAAAAGATATTTACAAAGAAATCCTTGAAATGATTAAGGACAAGCGTTTTTCTTATGGCAAAGAGGTCCTTGGGCGCGGCGTGACGGATGAAATGGTAGAGTTTCTGTTGGAAGAGGTGGAGTACGGTCAGGATCATTTCTTCTTTGCAAATCAGGAGGATATTGCGATCCAGTCTGTTCTTGCCCGTAAAATCACAGTGGAAGAGCGTAAATTAATGGCTCGTACGTTAGCAAGAAAGTTCGATTTTAAGTTATATACGATATCCAATACCGAGAAATTTCCCGAAATTAACAATTGCGGTCCTGTGGATTTTGCAAAACATGCGCCGCTGGTTTATAAAGGAAGTAAAATTAATATCTATGTAACACCTCGGGCGATTCGAAGCGGTGTGCCCTTAAGAGTCCTGGAAATTATGGCTTGTCAGGGATTTGTATTAGTTAATTATCAGGAAGATTTGGCGAAAGAGTTTGAAGACGGCAAGGAACTTGTAATGTATCGCAGCCTTGATGAAATGGTTGAGAAGGTACAGTATTATTTGGAGCATGAAGAAGAACGTAAGCAGATTGCCCGAGCAGGTTATGAAAAGGTTTTAAGGGAATACAATTATGCCACAAAGCTTCGCAAAATCTTCGAACAGAAGCCTTCGGGAGTAATTCAGAATATGAGAAATAATTTTTAGTGTTTGAAAGAGTCCTTTTAAAGGGCTCTTTGCTGTAAGCGGAAGTAAAAATACAGAAAAACGTATTATGATGTATTGTAAGTATTGTAAAAGTCGTTGAACACAAATATAAGTTGTAATATCAGAAAAGGAGACAAGTACAGTATGAAACGTTCAGAAGTGAATAAAGCAATCAAAGAGATGGAAGCCTTGGCAAAGAGACACGGCTTTGCCCTGCCGCCTTTCTGCAATTGGACCAAGGCGGATTGGGACGAAAAGGGTCATGAATATGATGAAATCCGTGATAATATGCTGGGATGGGATATTACGGACTATGGCCTTGGCGATTTCGAGAAGGTTGGTTTTGCGCTGATTACCTTGCGAAACGGAAACCAGAATAATCCTAAGTACAAAAAGGTGTATGCAGAGAAACTTCTGATGCTGAAAGAAGGCCAGCATTCGCCCATGCATTTTCACTGGAATAAAAGCGAAGATATTATCAACCGTGGTGGAGGCACCCTGATTATTCACGTATACAATGATAAAGATGGCGAGTTGGATGATACAGACGTATTGGTAAATGCAGACGGCCGTTCGTACTATGTGAAGGCAGGAACCGGTGTAGAACTTCGCCCCGGCGAAAGTATTACCTTGTGGCCCCACCAGTATCACGATTTTGACGTGGTAGAAGGCACAGGAGATGTTTTAATTGGTGAAGTATCTATGTGTAATGATGATAATACGGATAACCGCTTTTATGAGCCCGTGGGACGTTTTCCGGAAATTGAGGAAGATGAAGAACCTTACAGATTGTTGTGCAACGAATATCCGCTTGCAAAGTAGCGTTAGGAATTAATATACGAAAGATAAAAAGCAAAAACAATGCAAGCAAATCTTAGTATATGAGGTGTAAAAGGATGAAAAACGAAACGTTAATTCAGTATTTTGAGTGGGACCTGCCTGCGGACCAATTACTTTGGAAGCGATGCAAGGCGCAGGCTCCGAAATTAAAAGAAGTGGGAATTACCAAAGTGTGGTTGCCGCCTGCATATAAAGGAATGCAGGGAATTTACGATGTGGGGTATGGCGTCTACGACACCTATGATCTTGGTGAATTCAACCAGAAGGGAAGCGTAGCGACCAAATACGGAACCAAAGAGGAGTATTTGGAAGCCGTAAAATGTCTGCAAAAGAACGGCATTGAAGTTCTTTCTGACATCGTGTTAAACCATATGATGGGGGCAGATGGCTGTGAAGAAGTTACGGCTACAGAGGTTGCTGAAAACAATCGTAACCAGACGTTACAGGAGAAGAAGAAAATTTTGGCATGGACGGTTTTTGATTTTCCGGGGCGTGAAGGTAAATACTCAGAGTTTACGTGGAACAGCAGTCATTTTAACGGCGTTGACTGGGATGAAAATGCAAAGCGCAGAGCATTATTTTTATTCGAAGGAAAGCGTTGGGATGGACAGACAGATGAGGAGAAGGCTAACTTTGACTATCTGATGGGCGCTGACTTGGATATGGAGAATCCGGCGGTTCGGGCGCAACTTGTCAAATGGGGCATGTGGTACGAAGAAACTATAGGAATGGATGGATTTCGATTGGATGCGGTAAAGCATATCAATGCATCTTTTTATAAAGAATGGCTTGATAAAATCCGTGAAAAGACCGGTAAAAATATGTTTGCCGTAGCGGAATACTGGCATGCGGATTTGCGCAGACTTCTAAGATATTTGGACAATGTTGAGAATTGTATGTCTTTATTTGATGTGCCGCTGCATTTTAATTTCTATAATGCATCAAACCAGGGCGGAACTTATGATATGCGATATCTTTTGGATAATACGCTGGTAGAACATAGAAGTGAGAATGCGGTTACTTTTGTGGATAATCATGATACGCAACCCGGACAGGCGTTGTGCTCCTTTGTGCAGGGGTGGTTTAAGCCCTTGGCATATGCGTGTATTTTATTCCGTAAAGACGGGCTTCCCTGCGTCTTTTATGGAGATTATTACGGTATGCCTTCTCATAATGTCCTGCCGATGCCGGATTTGAAGAAGATGATTAAAATTCGCGAAAAGTACGCTTATGGTGAGCAGGTGGACTATTTCGACCACGAGAATATTGTGGGTTGGGTTCGCACGGGTGATGAAGAGTGGAAACATTCGGGCATTGCGGTGTTGCTTTCAGACGGTCCGGGCGGAAGCAAGAGAATGCTAATAGGCAAGAAATTTGCCGGGAAGACTTTTAAAGATGTAACAGGGAAATGTACGGAAACGGTCGTGATTGATGCGGATGGCTGGGGTGAATTCCGCGTTGATGGCGGTAGCGTGTCAACCTGGGTTATGAAAGCGGCTTACGATTACTTGGAAACAGAAGTGGTGTAATTTATTTGAGAATACTTAAATAATTCACATAAAAAAGGACTGAAACGATTTTTCTCGTTTCAGTCCGCATCTTTTATTCGTTAAATTACTACATTGTAATTATTCGGCGGTTTCTACGCCGTAAGTGTTTTCGGCCACGGTATCATTATGATATACGGTGCCGGCATCGTTATATACGGTGTAATTACCGCTTTCATTTGTGATGATGCCGCCGTTTAGATGAAGTACGGCAATGTCTGTATTGTTGTAAACAACAGGATGTGTCTTATCACCGGCGCCGGTAATGGTACCGCTGTTTATATGCATTTCGCCTGAATTGATGACAACGATGCAATCCAATTCCTCGCGGATGATAGTGCAATCGTTGATATTCATTACGCTGCCGCCATTGTTGCTGTTCCAAATTGCTACATTGGCAGTGGTATTTTCAACCGTGACATTGTTGATGGTCATCGTGCCGTAATTTACAAGAGATTTGGAATATTCTTCGGCAACCGTGTTGGTAATTGTACCTTCACCGTTGATGGTCATTATGCCGTTACAGGTGATGGTGTCAAAACCTTCACCGTCCAGTGTAAAGCCGTTTAAGTTAAGAGTAATGTCTGAACCTACGGGAGTGGCGGCGAAACCTTTAAAATCTGCTGTAGTCTCAATGGTTACGGGACTGCTGTCCGTAACCGAATTGAAAGCATCCTGTAAAGTGGCATATCCGATCCCGTTGATTTTAAATGGTGAAGTGGTATATTCAAAATAAATATTAACCGTTGTATCTTTTTTTAACTTGTCCGTGGTTAATTGCCAGGTGTTCATATCCCAAACAACCTCTGTTTTATCATTGCTGCATTCAATGGATACGAAATCGTAGAAGTTACGGTCCGGCGCGGTGTTGTTCAAGGTGCCGTCCACATAGTAATTGACGGTCAATTCCGGTTCTTTGCAACCGCAAAGCAATGCGCCGAAGCTAAAAATCAAAACAGTTGATAATAGTAATTTGTGAATGAATTTCATAAAACCCCCCAGATACCGAATGGTATTTGCTTAAAAAATGACAAATTATTATTTTATAAAATAACATTATGAATACATTTTACAACAAAAAACGCTGAAATTCCAGTATAATCAAAAGAAAAGCGTTTGGAGAAGGCTGGAAATAATCAAAAGGTGGATTTTATATCGCCGGAAAGGGTATTTTTATGGCAAGTATCAGTGTATGTATGATTGTTAAAAATGATGAAAAAGTATTGGAGAGGTGTCTTTGATCCCTGCAGGGGCTTTGGGATGAATTGATTATTGTAGATACGGGGTCTTCTGATAGAACCAAGGAAATCGCGGCACGTTTTACGGATCGGATTTATGATTTTAAATGGATTGATGATTTTAGCGCGGCCAGAAATTGTGCTTTTTCCAAGGCGAAATGTGATTATATTTATTCGGCGGATGCGGACGAGGTGCTGGACGAGATGAACAGACAACGTTTCCTGCAATTGAAGGAAGCATTGATTCCGGAAGTGGAAATTGTGCAGATGTGGTATGTGACACCGCCTGAGTTTAATACGACAGAGAATTTTGATAAAGAGTATCGTCCGAAGTTATATAAAAGATTGAGAGAATTTACCTGGATTGATCCAATCCATGAGACGGTAAGAACCGAACCCGTGGTATTTGACAGTGATATTGAAATTTTACACAGACCTCATAATAACCATGCTTCAAGGGATTTTCGCATTTTTCAGGGAATGATTGCAAAGGGAGAGCATTTATCTGCCAAACTTCATAAAATGTACGCCCGGGAGTTGATGCTCTCCGGTGAAAAAGAGGATTTGATTGCGGCGAGAGACTTCTTTGAAGGCAGCTTGCAGAAGCAAAGGAGTGGTTTGAAAGCGTGATATACCGCACCGAAGCGGTAATTGATGCGTCTTGTGCAAGTAGGGCAGAGGAGTATTTACAGAAGTGTATGTGTGGAGAAATGTAGGGCAGTATATATATGTTAGGTGTATGCAAAAGCAAAGTATTATGTTTGGGCGAAGGATACGCTTTGCGGCGGGTGTAACTTTACAAGAAAAAGTAAAAATGTTACACTGAATGAGTGCGAGAAAAGAAAAACAGGAGGGTGTCATGAAAGAGAAAATAACTTCAAAAATAAAATGGCTTAATGGCATTCTCGTTTTGCTTATTACTTGTGTCCCGTTGTTTTTGATATGGCATTTTGATGCAAAAATAGTCTTTTTTAATAATGATGATTTATATATTGGTGAATTGGTGTCCGGTATTACGACGGGGCGACCGGAATGTCATTTGGTGCATATTGGCTACTTGACGGGCTGGCTATTAAGTCGATTATACATTGAGATGCCGTCAACACCGTGGTATGGCATATTTTTATTTTCGATGTTATACGGAAGTATTGTAACTGCGTTTTCTGTAATGATTATGAGATTGGAAAAAGTGTGGCCGAAAATACTTATGACAGTTAGTGCTTTGTATATGATGTGCTCGTTTTTCTTTTATCATATGGCTGAAATCCAATATACGACGGTCACAACGGTAGTATGTATGACTGCATTGGTATTGTTTGTTTTGGCAGAAGATATAACGGATTGGAAATTGTATTTAAAGGCTAATATTCTTGGGTTTGTATTCTTTTTTATGTCTTTTAATATCCGGGATAAGGCTTGTGTGATGGTGCTGCCGGTTTTCTTTTTTATAGGATTGTTTAAAGTGATAAAAAATAAAAAGATGTTTCGCCCGGTGCTTGCATATGCATCTGTTCTGGTGGTGATTATGCTGGTTTTGTTTGGCGTGGAGCGTATTGCGTATTCTGGCGCAGAGTGGAAGGAATTTGAAAGATATAATACTGCCCGCGAACAGGTGATGGATTATGCGGGATTTCCAAATTATGAGGAAAATATCGCGCTGTATGAAGAGCTGGGTATTTCGGAGCAGTCTTATATGTCTTTGGCGACAAGGTATCAGGTGCTGTTGGATGAAAATGTAAATGCTGATTTTATGGAGTCTATGGAAACAGTTTCGGGCTCTGACAGAGAAATCAATTTGGTACAAATGCTGAAATCTTTTATAGAGAGGCATTTAACTTCATACATAGATCGCCCATTGAATATTATAGTGTATTTTATGTATGTTGCGGCAATTGTACTGGCACTTTTATCCGGAAAATATAAGGCATTGCTTGATGTATTGGCCTTGTTTCTGGGAAGAATGTCCATATGGGCATATCTTATGTATATAGACCGAAGTCTTCCGCGAGTGACGCAGGGAATTTATATCGTAGAGTTGATGGTTTTATTTGCGATCATAGTAAGTAATTGTCTTTGGATAAAAACAACAAAGCAAAGTGCAAAACTGCCGAAAATAGCGGGCGCTTGTATTTTTGTTGGTATGATTGCCATTTGTCATCGCTGGGGGCTGCCTTATTCGTCAAATATTTATCACTATAATAATTCACAAATGGCTTATGCGACTTGTTATCGGGAAATGCGTGAGTATTTTAATGAGCATAGTGAGAATGTTTATTTGGCGGATATGTTTAGTTTTTCATATTTTACGAAGGATATTTTTGCAGAAGAATACCCTTCTGTCGGAAACTATGTTATGATGGGAAACTGGGTGGCCAATAGTCCATGGACAGATTCCATAGCGGAACGTTATCAGATTGAGTCTTATGAAGAAGCGGCCATAATGCAGGATAATGTATTTTTTGTATTTATTGACAGTGAAGGAACATCGTGGCAGTATTTGGCAGATTATTATGCTGAAAAGTATCCCGGAAGTATTATGGAAGTGGAAGAAGTGGTAGAGACTACATTTGGGCAGGATTTTTTGATTTTAAGCGTAAGAAAAGGCTAGTATAAAGGAATATAAAAAGGAGGAAGCAATGGAAGAAAGTGATAAACGTATTTCAAAAACAAAATGGCTTGATGCGATTCTTGTGTTGCTTTTGGCTGGCGTTCCTTTGTTGTTGATGAGGTATTACAAAGTTACGGCCGTTTTTTATAATAATGATGATTTATATTTGAGTGAAATTGTCTCGGGAATAATGACAGGAAAGCCGGAGGGACAATTGTTACACATCAGTTATCTGACGGGAATGTTTATTAGCCGATTATATATGATTTGGCCCTCTGTTTCATGGTATGGTATTTTTTTGTTCTCTTTAATGTATGGAAGTATTGTTTCGGCATTTGCTTTTATGTTGTTCCGTGCGGATAAAGTAATATGTAAGATTATAATGGCGATTGTTGCAGATTATATGATATGTTCTTTTTTCTTTTGTCACTTGGTGGAAATACAATATACAACCGTAACAATTGTTGTAGGAGCGACGGCGCTGGTAGCTTTTATATTGGCAAAAGATTGCGAAAACGTAAAAGGATATATTAAGAATAATCTGGTAAGTTTCCTCTTCTTTTTCCTGTCGTTCAGTATTCGTGACAAAGCGTGTATTATGTTGTTGCCTGTTTTCTTCTTTTTTGGAATGGCAAAATTTTTAAAAAATAAAAAAATGTTTAAGCCGTTATTAGCGTATGCTATTAGCTTGATTGCTATTATGGCGTTGCTTTTTGGGATAGAAAGAATGGCTTATTCTTCGGAACGATGGACCGAATTTGAAAAGTATAATTCGGCAAGAGAGCAGGTTATGGATTATACAGCGTATCCTGATTATGAAGAGTATCGCCAGGTGTATGAAGATTTAGGTATTTCTGAAAAATCACATGCTTCTTTGCCCAGATATCAGTTGTTGCTTGATGAAAACGTAAATGCAGATTTTATGATGCAGATGGAAGAAATAACTGCAGAAAACAAGAAATTTGATTTGGGTTGGGCGATTAAACATTTTATTACATTGCATACAACATCTTACATAGACAGGCCTATCAATATTATAGTGTATTTTATGTACATAGTCGTAATCGGCTTGGCGATTTTTAGCAAAAAGCACAAGGCATTATATGATGTTTTGGCATTGTTTCTTGGACGAATGTTTATATGGGCATACTTAATGTATATCGGACGTATTATGACAAGGATTACGCAAGGGATTTATATGCTTGAGTTAATGGTGCTGTTTGCGGTTCTTGTTTCGAATGTGTTGTGGGTCGGACAAAAGAAGGAGAAACAACGGACGTTGGTAGTTGCTACAGTATGCGCATTAGCAGGAACTGTATTCATTTGCCATAGATGGGGATTGCCGTATTCGGAAAATATATTTTATTATAATCAGTCACAAATGGCCTATGCGACCTGCTACAAGGAAGTTAGGGAGTACTGCGAACAAAGTCCGGAAAAGTTATTTTTGGCGGATACGTACAGTTTTAGCTATTTTACAGAAGATATATTTATACAACCAAAGTATTCGGCATCTAATTTTATAATGCTCGGTTCTTGGACAGCAAACAGTCCTTGGACAGATTGTGTTGCGGAACGCTACCAGATTAAGTCTTATGAAGAAGCGGCCATAATGCAGGATAATGTATATTTTATCGTTATGGACAGTGAGATAACGCCATGGCAATATTTAGAAGATTATTATACTGAAAAATATCCCGGAAGTGTTACTGAGATAGAAGAAGTTCTCGAGACTTCTTTTGGCAGAGATTTCTTTGTTATAAAGGTAAGGCAAGAATAGATGGAGATACAAATTATAGATTTTAATTATGGAGGTTAAAATGAAAAAGTTAATTATTACCGGCGGAAACGGACAACTTGGACGTGCAATCAATGAGTTGTACAAGGATAGAGAGGATATTGTCTGCATCAATACGGATGTGGATGAATTGGATATTACGGATTTGGCTGCTGTGCAGGCATTTGTAGCGAAAGAGAAGCCTTACGCTATTGTGAATTGCGCAGCCCACACAGCAGTGGATGCTTGTGAAGACCAGGAAGAACTTGCATATAAAATCAATGCAATCGGCCCCAGAAATCTTGCGATTGCAGCGAAACAGAATGATGCCAAATTAATGCATATTTCTACAGATTACGTTTTTGCGGGTGATGCTGACAAGCCTTACAGAGAATTTGACGTGACCGGTCCCCAGGGCGTGTATGGTGCAAGTAAGCTTGCAGGTGAAAATTTCGTAAGAGAGTTTGCGGAGAAATATTTTATTATAAGAACAGCCTGGTTATACGGAGATGGCAAGAATTTCGTTAAAACAATGTTACGTCTTGCTGAAACCAAAACAGAGGTAAGTGTAGTAAATGATCAGGTGGGAAGCCCTACCAGCACCAAAGAATTGGCAAAGGCAATGGATACCCTTTTATTTACGGATAATTACGGTGTGTTCCACGGAACCTGTGAAGGTGTATGTAGTTGGGCCGATTTTGCGGAAGAAATTTTTAGATTGGCCGGAAAAGATGTAAAAGTAAACCGTATCACCAGCGATGAATTTGCTGCCAAAGCAAAGCGTCCGGCTTATTCTGTATTAGACAATTATATGTTAAAATTAACAACGGATTTCATGTTTGCAGATTGGAAAGTCGCTATTGCAGAATATATGGAGTGGCTGTTAAAGCAGGAAGTATAAGATGTTCCGGAAGTTTTGCTATTCGTAAGAAGTAACGATTTGAAAATAAAAGAGCAATGTAAGAGAAAAAGGGCTGTCATAACTGACAGCCCTTTCATATATATAAGTTTTATTTAATAATTACCAAACAATAAACCAATGCAATGATAATACCTAAAATTGCACCTACAAATACCTGAATCGGAGTATGGCCTACAAATTCTTTTAGCTTTTCGTCATTACTCAAATCGCTACCCATTTTCTCAATAACCTGTGTGAGTTCATTCAAGACTCTTGCCTGAATTCCGGTTTCACGACGAACACCCATTGCATCATACATTACGATAATGGAAAGAATGGCGGCAATTGCAAAAAAAGGTGAATGTATCCCTTCATTAATGATTACAGAAGTTGTGAGTGCACAAACAGTTGCTGAATGGCAGCTGGGCATTCCTCCGCTTCCGATTAATCGTTCCGCTACAAATTTCTTGGTAAGAATTAAGTGAATGATGGTTTTGATCACCTGAGCTAAAGCCCAGCTCAATCCGGCGGACATCAGTATTTCATTGTGTACAAGTTCTTGCAAAAATATCATATGTAAAAGCCTCACTTATTGTTCATACCTTATGCATGGCAAATTGTCTATGCAGCTAAAGAGTATTATACCCAAAAGTCATAAAAAAAACAACATTAATAGGCATTTTCTTGAAAACTGATATTTTGTATGGTAAACTTTAGCGAAAGAATAATAGCCGTAGGAAAGGATTTCTTTTATGTCAAAGCAGGTTGCGACCAATGAAAAAAGAAAATTGAATATTAATTTGGCAGCATTGCTTATGATCGTGATGCCTTTGATTCTTGCGGGGATAGTGGCAATTTACCATTATCTGCGTAATGGCGGAATGTCTGCGATTCCGGCGTTAATGTGGAACGATGAAGCAGCCTATTATCAGTTGATTAAGACTTATACGGAGTATTTATCGCCGGCAGGTTACTGGGGGTTTAACGGAAACCACGCTATATTGGGAACAGGCGGTGCCTGGAGCCCTGCGATTATCTGGCCTTACGTTATTTTTGCCCATATTTTTCCGTTGTCCAAAGGGTTTGTATATTTTGTTAACCTTTTTTACATTACATTAGCAAATCTAATCTTTTATTTCTGTGTAAAACCGGATACAAAACAGAGCATTAAATTAGCCCTTGCGCAGGCCGGCTCGGCTGTTTTTATCCTTTATCTATCCGTAAATATGTCGGAAATGTTCCGCTATGCCATTGCCATTGTACTGGCGGGACTTTTCTATCAGATTTATTTCAAAACAAGCTCAAAAATAATTAAATATGTGGTGACGCCGCTGTTAATTGTGGGTGCGACGCAGGTGTACATTTTCTTTGCATTTTGTGTTCCGATTTATGTTTTCGGTATTATGAGACAATGCAAGCTGTGGAAGAAACTTGTGGTTTCTGTTACTGCTCTTGGCGTAGAAGCAGTAGGTAGTTACTATCTTTTGCATTTGATTTCAAGTAACTACAATATTCATAAAACAGAACGATTGCTAAACGCCGTGAAAAGCATGGATATTGGCGGAGCAATACGTGCTTTCTTGGGAATGGTGAAACAGGGCGCAGGTGATGTGTTCCGCTTGTGGACCTACGTTTATACGAATCCGTTGATTCCATTTCACGTACTTTTTGCATTGGTTCTGGCGTTGGTTGCGTTGGGAATCGTTATTGTTTATATTTACCAAAAGAAGAAGGTAAAAAAGGCTAATAAACAGAATGATAAGTCTGTCGGCAGAACGCGGCTAAATGATTCGTCAATAAAAGTACAGCTTTGCAAAGATGTAACTCTTGCAATCATTGTAATTTACAGTATTGCATTGTTCTTTGGTATGTATATGACATTATATTCCATTGATCCGTTCACCTTTATGCGCGGGACTTACATTGTTGTGATTTTTGCAATGTATCTTATGACAATGATGGACGGAAAGTGGCTCTATAACGGTCTTCTTGTGTTGCAGGCTGTAAGTTTGTTCTTCCTTCCTGTGAATATGGACTATTTTATGACGGGGCATTATATGAGTGCGGAAGAATATGCGGAATGGGATGCGTTGGAGGAAGAGATTGCAGGTGCAATCAGTGTGACGGATTCCGAGAACCCTTGGGAAAATACCGTTGCCATGTATACGATGGAGCCGAAAGCAATTTGTGCAATGCCTGCAGGCGTCGGTGTGAATTTCATTATGGAGGACGGTATTTTACCGGAAGAAGCTGAGTATTTGTTTTTCTCGAAAACCCCGGCATCAGAGCAGAATTCAGGCTGGATTGTAAGGGATTATGAGACTTTCCGTGCGGAATTCGGTGAACGTTTGGAGATTGAGTATACCGCGATTTACGAGGACGAATTGTATGTTGTTTATCGCAAAGCAGATAAATAAAAATCAGACAAAAGATCAAAAAGACAGTAGCGAAAAACTACTGTCTTTTATTTGTCTTAAGTATTTCATTTGCGTTCTTATCCGGCAATATCCAAACGTATCTTATCAGCCAGACGGAATATGTATTCACTGTTGGTAGGGCGTTGTCTTCCGGTTTGTGATGAATATCCGAATAACTCCTCAAAAATTGAAACATTTCCGCGTTGCCAGGAAACTTCAATGGCATTTCGGATGGCGCGTTCTACCTTCTGTTCTGTGGTGTGATAACGTTTGGCAATGGATGGATACAAAAGTTTGGTCACACTGGTAACGGTTTCCATATCCTGTTCTGAAATCAGGATGGCTTCTCTTAAGTAGTGGTATCCCTTGAGATGGGCGGGAATTCCCATGTCCAACATGATTTGGGTTACGTAGCGTTCCAAATCAGGCGCTGACATTCTTTCGCGCATAATTGACTCCTTTCTACGTGAAACGGTAATTCTGTACCAACTACGGCATAAAAGTAACACATTTGTTGAAAAATGTAAATATGCAAAATCCACAATGTTTTTTTGTGAAACTTTGGCACAAAAAGCAAGAAAAGGATGACGTTATTTTCAGAATGTGGTATACTAAAGTGTATTTTTATGACATTTTATCAGAATGCTATTTTTTAGGGATGTGGCAGAACGTGTTCCGGAGGTTAATATGCAGGAAAAAGTAAGCATCATTGTACCGGTTTATAATGCGGCCAATTACATAGAGCAAACCATTCAAAGTGTACTTGGCCAGGACTATGAGAACTGGGAATTGCTTCTTGTGGAAAATGGTTCTACGGATGATAGCGTGGCTAAGATACGGGCTGTTGATGATGAACGCATACGTTTGATTATAATGGATGGCAATGCCGGAGCAGCCAATGCCAGAAATGAGGGTATGCGACAGGCGACGGGCACTTATGTAGGATATGTTGATGCGGATGATTTATGGCGACCGGATAAATTATCCCGCCAGGTTGCTTTTATGCAGGAGAAAAATGCAGCCTTTGCTTTTACAGGGTATGAATTCGGCGATGAGAATGCCAATCCTACGGGTAAAATTGTGCGCGTGCCGGAGACATTATCTTATAAGCAGGCATTGAGCAATACTACGATTTTTACATCGACAGTATTATTTGATACGAGGCGCATTGAGAAAGATAAATTATATATGCCCAACGTAAAAAGTGAGGATTCGGCGTTGTGGTTTCAGATTCTAAGAGGGGGAGTTACGGCTTACGGTTTAGACGAAAACCTTGTGATTTATCGAAGACCGGCCAATTCTCTTTCTTCCAACAAGTTGGAGGCGATGCGAAGAATTTGGAACTTGTATCGCAAGCAGGAGAAGTTAAACATTTTTTACAGTATGTATTTATTTGTAGGCTGGGCATTCCGTGCGGTAAAACGCAGAGTGTAGTCAGGCTTATATAGAAGTGTGAACAGAAGTTTTGGAGTAAAATAAAACACTCAAGGTGAGAGACAGTGGAAAAGGCAATGACAACGGATGACATTTTAAAAAGAATAACAGACAGAATCAAACCGCAGTGGTGGGCGGCTTTCTTTGCGTGCGTTGTAGTCGGACTGCTGACCTATATGTATTTTATGACAAGCAATTTCCTGACCTTTGATTCTATGTGGAATATTTATTCGGATCAGGATATGATTACGTCCGGCAGACAGTTTCTTACCTATGCTTGCGGTATCAGCTCTTTCTACAGCCTTCCTTGGATAAATGGCGTGCTGGCGATTCTTTATTTGGCACTGACGTCAGTTGTGGTTGTGGAAGGACTTGGTATTCAAAGTAAAACGGGTGCGGCTTTAACAGCCGGTCTTCTGGTGACTTTTCCGGCGGTGTCTTCTACATTTTGCTATATGTATACCGTGGACGGCTATATGCTTGCGGTTTTTTTGTCGGCACTTGCGTTTTTAATTACAGACCGTAAAAAATACGGTTTTATCGGCGGAATTGTATTGTTGGGTGTCAGTATGGGCATTTACCAGGCATATCTGTCATTTACCATTATTTTATGCGCGATTCGCCTGCTGACGGATTTGTTGGAGGAAGATAAGCTGAAGCCTGTTTGGAATAAAATTTGGCGTTATATAGTGATGGGCATCGGCTCTTATGCTTTCTATGTCATTACCTTAAAGATTATGCTTAAGGTAAAAGCTGTGGAAATTTCCGGCTATCAGGGAACGGACCGCATCGGAACCTTTGCATTGGCAGAACTTCCTGCGGGGCTTAAGTCGGCCTGGGATAATTTTATCAACTTTGCAAGATGGTCAAATGTACTGACTACCACTGAAATTATGAAGTATGCATTTCTACTGATTGCAGTGTGCGCGGTAGTTTTATATGTGATTCATTTCATTAAGAATAAAAGATATAAAAGTGTGGTGCGCATTATACTGGCAGGTGTGCTGGTGGCAGTAATTCCGTTTGGTGCAACGATTGTTAATATTTTATCGCCAGGCACTTATTTTCATTTACTGATGCGACTTCCCTGGACACTATTTTTCATCTTTGCTGTGCTTTTGGCGGAGAAGTTGGATTTTGAAGGAAAGAAAGTCTATGTAATTAGCAAAAAGGCAGTTGCATCGCTTGTATGCATTTGTGCCGTTATTTTATCTTTTAGCTTTGCAGTGATGGCAAATGTGGTTGCATTTAACATGAACGAAAGATATGAAAAGACTTATGCAACCTGCGTACGTATCGTTGACAGAATTGAGCAGACGGAAGGGTACGAACAGGGGACTAAGGTGGCTATTCTTGGTGGCTTTCCCGCTACAGAGAATTATCCTGCTACGGATATTACGGCTAACGATTTGGTAGGGTATTTTGGAGTAGCAGGCGAATTATGTGTGAACTCCACGGAGAAGTATGCGGAATTTTTTAAACATTATCTGGGTGTGACCATTTCGACAATATCCGCAGAAGAAGAAATCCGGCTGACGGAAACGGAAGAATTTAAGGAAATGCCGAAGTTCCCGGCAGAAGGTAGCGTCGATTATATTGAAGATGTATTGGTTATTAAATTGAATGGCTAGAATAAGAGAGAAGACAGAGGCAGAGAAATATGTACGGAACAGAAATGTATGAATTTGTCAAAAGAATATTTCCCATATGCAGAAGTATTACCGGTAACGGAGTGCGAGAAACTTTAAAAATTATGCAGGAATATGCACCGGATATTAAAGTGCACGAGGTTCCTTCCGGCACGCAGGTTTTTGACTGGACGGTGCCGTCAGAATGGAATATCGAAGATGCTTATGTGGAAAATGAAGCCGGTGAGCGTGTGATTGACTTTAAGGAAACGAATCTTTCGGTGGTAGGCTATTCCTTGCCTATGGATGAAATGCTTTCGTTAGAAGAATTGAAAAAAATCGTTTTTGTGGAAGAGAATCAGCCGGAGGTAATTCCGTATGTCACTTCGTATTATCGCGAACGTTCGGCGTTTTGTACCAGTAAAAACAGGTTAGAAGCATTACCGGAAGGGATATATCATGCGGTAATCAAGAGCAGTTTAAATCCACAGGGTTCACTTACTTATGGGGAGGCTTTGATACAGGGTGAAAGTGATAAAGAAATTCTGATTTCTACCTACCTTTGCCACCCTTCCATGGCGAATAATGAATGTTCAGGTCCGGCGGTTTCAATCTTTTTACAGAAGTATTTGAAAAGTCTGCCGAAGTTAAAATACAGTTATCGATTTATTTACATTCCGGAGACTATCGGTTCCATTACGTATTTGAGCCGGAATTATGAAACGTTAAAGAAGAATGTCGTGGCGGGCATTAACTTATCCTGCGTGGGTGATAATTATGATTATTCATTTGTGCAGACTAGATATGGGAATACATTAACGGATAAAATGTTGCATAATCTGTTGTCTTTTCATTATCCCGAGTATAAGACATATTCATTCCTGGAAAGAGGCTCTGATGAGAGACAATTCTGTGCACCGGGCATTGATTTGCCGGTATGTTCTTTCTGCAGGACAAAATACGGTAAGTATGCGGAATATCATACATCAGCAGACAACCTGACTTACATTTCACCGGAAGGTTTGGGCGGGGCTTTGGAACTTTTAACCAAGTTTGTACAGGCGATGGAGCATAACGCAAAGTATCGCGTGAAATGCTTGTGCGAGCCGCAACTTGGCAAAAGAGGCCTATATCCTACCGTATCCAAGAAGGGCTCCTATGATGCGGTTAAAGCGCTGACGGATTTTATCGCATATGCAGACGGGACCAATGATTTGGTGGAAATCAGTAATATCATTCATCAACCTGTAGATGTATTAATTCCCATCGCAGAGAAATTATTGGCGAATGATTTAATAGAAAAAGTAGAAGTATAAAACGGAGATTGAAATGATTACATCTGTATTAAATTATTTAGAGAATACGGCAAATAAATATCCCGAAAAAATAGCTTTGGTCGAAAAAGAAAAAAGCATTACCTATAAGGAGATGTCATCAGTTGCCAAAGTGATTGCGACCAATCTTTTAAATAAAATCGGTTCGGAATGCAGACCGGTTGTGGTTTTGATGGATAAAAGTTTGGAAGCGGTAGTTTCCTTCTGGGGGATTTTACACAGCGGAAACATCTATGTGCCTATGGATGCATTTGCACCGATGGAACGAATTAATAAAATTATCGATTTTGTGCAGCCGGCAGCAGTGATTATTGATGATGCTTTTGCAGAGAAGTCAACAGAGTTACACGTTGACAGTCAAATTTTGTATCGATATAAGACCTTAATTTCCGGTAAGGCAGAAATCGATAAAATTGCAGAGGTACAGGCAAGTATTATTGATACGGATCCTGCATATATCATCTGTACCTCGGGATCTACAGGAGTTCCGAAGGGAGTTGTGATACCGCACAGGGCAATCATTGATTTTACGGAAGAAGCCAGCGAAGTAATGGAATTTTCGGAGAAAGAAGTGTTTGCGAATCAGGCGCCCTTTTATTTCGATGCTTCGGTTCCTGATTTGTATTGTACCGTGCGTAACGGAGCGACATTGCATATTCTCGGACAGAGTATGTTCCGTTTTCCGATTCAGTTGCTGGAATACATCAAGGAACATCAGATCAATGCTATTTACTGGGTTCCCTCAGCCTTGATTTTGGTTGCTAATTTAAGGGCATTGCCGGAAGTGGATGTAACGTGTCTTAAAAAGATTATGTTTTGCGGAGAAGTAATGCCTGTAAAACAGTTAAATGCATGGAGAAAGTATGTGCCCGATGCAAAATACGTTAACTATTATGGACCGTCGGAAACTACATATGCAAGCACTTACTATGTAATCGACAGAGACTTTACGAATGACGAAGCGCTTCCCATCGGTAAGCCGGCAATCAATACCGGCGTGTTGATTCTGAATGATCAAGACGAGAAAGCCGTTGTGGGTGAAATTGGTGAATTGTGCATTAAAGGTTCCGGAGTGGCATTGGGTTATTATAATAATCCGGAGAAAACTGCAGAGGTGTTTGTACAGAATCCTACGAATAATAAATATAGAGACATAATTTACAGAACCGGCGATTTAGTGAAGTGGAACGAGCGTGGCGAAATTGAATATGTTTGCCGAAAGGATTTTCAGATTAAACATCAGGGGTACCGTATTGAGCTTGGTGAAATTGAGCACGGTGCTATGGGTGTAAACGGAATGAAACGTGTTTGCAGTCTGTACCATGATAAACGCAAGCAAATTGTTTTGATTTATGAAGGTGATGCAGAACCTTCAGAGGTAAAAGAAGTGTTAAAAACAAAGGTGCCGGAATATATGGTGCCTGAAATTATTCATAAACTTGATACAATGCCTATGAACGCCAACGGCAAGATTGACAGGGTATTGTTGAAGGAGAAATATGGCAAATAAATATCGCTATTCAAAAGTTTATATTATCGGTTCCGGGCAATTGGCCTATGACTGCGTCGAGATTGTCAAACAATATTTGTCGGAAGTGAAGGTATTTGAGTTAAAAGTGACAGAAAGTACCGTTTTGGCCAAATTATGTGACAAGAGCGGAGTGTTTTACAGGAGTGTAACGTCAAAAGAATTAACGGAAACTTTGCTGGCAGAAGATGAAGATACTTTGATTGTGAGTGCTGCAAGCATCTATCTTGTGCCTCAAATAGTGATCGAAAAACAGAACTTTTTAATCATTAATTGGCATAATGCATTATTGCCGGCACACAAAGGACGAAACGCGGAAGTCTGGGCAATTTATTGCGGTGAACAGGTGACCGGTGTGACCTGGCATATGATTACCAAAGACATAGATGCAGGAGAAGTTATCTGTCAAAAGGAAATACCAATAAACGATAAAACTACGGCGATGTCGCTGTATCGGGAGCAGGTTTTATTAGGGAAAACACTATTTGCTGAGTTCTGTGAGGATTTACTTAAAGGCCAATGTAAACTAAAAAAACAGAAAGAAAGCATTGAGTTACAAATGCATTTTTCAAAGGATATACCGAATGACGGAATACTTGATTTAAATTGGAATGTAACTCAACTATCACGTTTCCTGCGTGCCATGGACTATGGCAGCCTTCTGTTAATGGGCAAAATAAGGGTAATATATGGCGATACGCAATATGAATTTTACCGATACAGCATTAAGCAATCGGAAGAAAGCGTACAGGAAAGAGTGATTGCTTTTGATGAGGGAAAACTCACCATAAAAGAGAAGGATAAAATAATAATATTAAAAGGATTACAGGAGATAGAATAATGGATATTTTGGCAGTATTAAAAGATTTAAAAGATGATGTGGATTTCGAAAATTCAAAAGATTTTGTGGAAGAAGGTTTACTGGATTCTTTCGATATCGTAAATTTAGTCGGTGCATTGGAAGATGAATTAGATATTGAAATCAGCGGAAGGGATATTATTCCCGATAATTTTGTTTCAGTGGAAGCGATTGAAAATATGTTGGAAAAATATAGGTAAAAAGTATGGACAAGTATATTTCTTATGAAAATATTCTTGGGTGCTTTGATGAAATAGGCCGTGGAGATATTGTGTACGTGGTTTCGGATATCCTGACGTTGTCCATAAAAGCACGAGAGAATAAGGAACGCATGGATCTCAATCGTTTGATTGACAGTATTCTTAATAAAGTAGGTCCTGAAGGCACGGTTTTAATACCTACCTTTAATTGGGATTTTTGTAAGGGTGAAACCTTTGATGTTCGAAAAACAGTATCAAGAACCGGTGCACTGGGAAATGCGGCATTAAAAAGAACGGATTTTAAAAGAAGTAAACACCCGATTTATTCTTTTATGGTATGGGGAAAAGACCGGGAATTATTAACGGAGATGGACCCTAAAGATGCTTTTGGTGCAGATTCCGTATTCGGATATTTGCATCGCAATAAGGCCAAGGCGTTAGTGATTGGACTGCCAACCTTATCGGGCCTTACGTTTATTCATTACGTGGAGCAAATGGTGGGAGTGCCTTACCGATATTCAAAAGATTTTACTGCAGCTTATATTGATGCAAACGGGAATGAAAGCGCAAAGACCTATTCCATGTATGTAAGAGATTTGGACATGGATCCGAGGCATATTGATGGGTTTAGACCTTTGGGCGACATCTTGGAGAATAAGGCGATTTCAATAAATTATTGCATCAATGAAGTTGAATTTCACATCGTTGATTTGGAGAAAATGTATGCAATTGTAGAAGATGATATTGTGAATAATGATTCGAAAAATATGTATCATTATAATCATTTGACATAAAGATTATGCTGATGCACCGCAAAGGCGAAAGATACTCAATCCGAGCAGAAAGATTGAATTAAAAGTCTAAAAATGTTATAATTATAAGAATAATCTAAAATGCCTGTATTAGGGCATATTGTTGTTTGGATGATTTTGTCTGGGAAAGGACTTGAACATAAATGAAACGAATGGAATCTGTGAAGCGCTTAGTTGTGCTTCAGCTTACATCAATAAGTTTGATCGTACAAATTGTTGCTTATGCTTTTATTTGGTACAAGTACTATAAAACAAGTGTTGTGTCTGAATTTTACATTAAAGGTGACTTGCTGGTAATTGCATTGTATGCAATTCTGCTTTTGTTTTTCTATTCCACATACGGTGGAACTAAAATTGGTTATTTAAAGCCTTTTGATGTGTTTTTATCGCAAACATTTTCCACATTGATGGCAAATGTATTGGCGTATGCAATTTTGTCATTGATGAATGCCGGTTTGGTTGAACCCAAGGCGATATTAATTATGACGGCGGCACAGTTGATTTTTAATCTGATTTGGGTATTTGTCAGTGATGCATTTTATAAAATGGTATTTCCGCCGAGAGAACTTTTGCTTGTACATGGTGAACGCTCCATCGAGGATATTTTATTTAAATTCAGTACCAGAAAAGACCGCTATGTAATCGCTAAGTGTATGAATATCAGCGAGGGTTATGAAGCGATCCAGAAAGAAGTTTTGGAACGCTATGCCGGTATTGTTTTGTGGGATATTCCTACCACGGACCGTAATGAGTTGATGAAGTTCTGTTATCAGCATTCCATTCGCGTATATATGATGCCTAAAATCCCTGATGTTATCGTTATGGGTTGTGAAAAGATGCATTTGTTCGATACGCCAATTCTTTTAACCAGAGAGTACGCGTTGCGTATTGAACAGAGATTTATTAAACGTACCATTGATTTGGTGTGCGCAATTCTTCTTGTGATTATTACCTCGCCGATTATGTTGATTTCGGCGTTGATTATTAAGTTGTCGGACGGCGGACCGGTCTTTTATAAGCAGGTGCGATGTACTTTAAACAACAAGGAATTTCATATTATTAAATTCAGGAGTATGCGTGTGGATGCAGAAAAGGACGGCGTGGCAAGATTGGCGTCTAAAGGGGATCCGCGAATTACTCCTTTTGGCCGTTTTATAAGAACTGTACGAATTGATGAACTTCCGCAGCTTTTTAATATTATAAAAGGTGATATGTCTTTTATCGGGCCGAGACCTGAGAGACCGGAAATTATTAAACAGTATATTGAAGATATGCCGGAGTTTGCGTTCCGTACCAAGGTAAAAGCAGGACTGGCAGGATATGCGCAGGTGTACGGAAAGTATAACACTACCCCGTACGATAAGTTAAAACTTGATTTAACTTATATCGAAAATTATTCGGTTTGGTTGGATATTAAATTAATGCTCTTGACGCTGAAAGTATTGATTACGCCTGACAGTACGGAAGGTGTTGATAAAGAACAGAAAACTGCTTTAAAGAACATTGAAAATAAAACTGATTTGGATGAATAAAGTCGAAAGGGAAGAGTTGTGTATGGAAGAGAAAGAACGAAGTTTTTTTTCCTGTAAATATGAAGATGAGCCTGCGGATTTAAAACTTTTACTTATCTATTTTATTAAAAGAATAAGATTTGTTGCATACTTTACAATCATAGGGGCATTGTCGTTTGCATCGGCGTATTATTTAAAAAATTATGTATTTATAGATGAGCACCAGTATGTGGCGACAAGTGAATTGTATTTGATTTATGCAGATGATGTTCGTTTGGAAAATGTCTATATTAATGACTATACATGGCAAAATCTTGTTCATACGGATAAGGCAATAGATTATGCGATGGAATATATTGATGATTCAAGTGTGACGGAAGAATATTTAAAAGAAGTAGTTTCGGCAAATTTAGTATCGGATGTACGTTTTGTAACCTTAAAAGTTACGACCGACAATCCGGAATTGTCTATTCGAATTGCACAGGCATATCAAATCGCGATTAAAGAATTAGGCGAAGAAATGGTGGATATTGAGACTATTTCCGTATTTACTGAGGCCGATTCGGCAGAAGAAATTGTATCTGATGACAGGACGCTTCGAATGGCATGTACAGGTGCAGTAATTGGTGGGATTTTAGCTGTATTTGGAATTATTCTTCAGTATATTTTTGATGATTCTGTTTATGTTGCAAAGCAGTTTGAACAACGTTTCGGAATTCCTGTTTTAGGCATTTGCTTAAGAGTGAAAAAAGGTGAAGCGATTGCTGAAAATATGGTGGGGCAGAAGAACCCCGTTGCAAAGAGCAGATTGTGGGGACGCCAAGCAATAAAACTGAATTATAAGAGCATTACGAAAGATTGTAAAAAAATTGTTGTGGCAGACACAGCGGTGCGTAGTAAAAGTGAATTTCCGTTTCAGATACTTAAAGATGCGAAGCAGAAACTGGAGCAGGACGAATTACTTGCGATTGCAATGGGAAACATGAAAGATGAGGAGGCTTTTTTTACTTCTCCGGATTATGAAATTACGCATGTTGAGTCCATAAATGATGATGTTGATGTGGTTGAGGAGTGCGCAAAAGCAGAGGGCGTAATCCTTATGGCGCAGATGGGAGCACATAACGGCAAATTGTTGGAACGTGCGATTGACGTTTTGATAAAACAGGAATGTAATATTCTTGGAGCTTTGCTTTATGACGGCGATCCTTCGTTGCTAAAGATGTATTATTATGATGCACTTCCGTTCGGTAGCAGAGGAGATAAGCAGGACGAGGATGAAGATACCGATACAGATGAATTTAAGTTGGATGATATTTAATAAGAGGAATTAGGATGCAATTGGAGATGCTGATTTCTTCGGTGAACCAGAATCCCGAGGAATTATTGAACAAAATGCACGTGAACTGTGATGCGGTTTTGATAAATCAGTGTGATAAAAACAGTGAAGAAAAGATAACTATTGGTAATTATAAAATTAAGGTTTTTCATCGCAATGAGCGTGGCGTGGGGAAAAGCCGTAATCTTGCATTAGAGCATGCATCGAAAGATATTTTATTGTTTTCCGATGAAGATATTGAGTATCGTGACGGTTATGAAGAGGCGATAATAAATGAATTTGCGAAGCATTCGGACGCAGATTTGCTGTTGTTTAATGTGGAGGTTTGCCCGGAACGAAAGACCTATTGGAATGAAGGCTTTACACAAGTAAAATGGTACAATTGCGGACGTTATCCGGCCTATAGTATAGCAGTTCGAAAAGAAGTGTTGGAGAGAAGTAAAGTTCGGTATTCGGAGTTATTTGGCGGTGGCGCTAAATACAGTAACGGAGAAGATAGTCTGTTCTTAAAACAGTGTGCTGACCGCGGTTTAAAGATGTATGCGACATCTGTAGTAATCGGTAAAGAAGAAGCCAGAGAGTCCACGTGGTTTAAGGGATATACGGAGAAATTCTTTTTTGACAGAGGTGTATTATTTGCCTTTTTGTACGGAAGTATGGCTTGGTTGTGGGCGTTACGCTTTATTTTGACCAAGAAGGAAATGTTCCGGAATGAAATAAAACAAAAACAAGCGTATCGCTTGATACGCGAAGGGATTCGACAAGGAAAAAAAGAAAAGAAAATGTTATAAGAAAGGGGTGAAGATATGGCAGTTTACGTTATTCTTGCAATTATGACCTGTGTTATGGGTTTTATGGTCGAACAGAATAATGCGGTTGTCGTATCTGAAAATACTACCTATTCTTTGATGAATACAACCAGACAACAGTTGAAAAATAAAAGCCTAATAGCAATGATTTTTCTGGCGTTGTTCGGAGTGTCGGCCTGTAGAATTGCAATTGGACACGATTATTGGGAGTATACGTCTATCTTTGATTTAATTAATCAGGGGAGATATGTTTCAACGGAGTTTGGTTTTAACTGGCTTGTTCGTATTTGCCAATTTATATTTGGTTCGGAAGGGAAGAGTTATATTTCAATTTTTGCGGTGGTTGCCTTTTTTACGATGCTGTTTTTCATGAAAGCAATCTGTGACCAGTCAGAGAATTTCGGAATGTCTTTCTTCCTGTTTATGGTGTTTGGATATTATTTATCCAGCTTTAATTCGATTCGATATTATCTGGTGTTGGCAGTTGCAGTATATTCCGTGAAATTTATATTGAAGAAGCGGTATGCACATTTTGTGCTTTGCATATTGTTGGCAGCACCTTTTCATATGGCGGTATTGTTTGTGCTATTAGCCTATCCGCTTGCATTGATGAAATGGAATAAGTGGAATGTGCCCATTGTAGGTGTGGTTGTGGCTTCGCTACTGTTGTTTCCGCAGTTTTACAGACGGCTGATTTTCATCTTTTATCCGTTTTATGAGAATTCTGTTTATGATACCGGTGAAACGTCAATTATTAATATTGCAAGATGTATTGGTGTCTTGGTGTTTGCGCTGATTTATTATAAAAGTGCTTTGAAAGATAACCGGAAGAATATGCTTTATTTTAATCTTAACGTAGAGGCGTTGATTGTGTACGCTTGTTGCTCATTTATTCCGGTGGTATCAAGAATTGGTTTCTTTCTGAATGTATTTCAGATTTTCTTGATTCCTTCCGTAATTCGTTCTATACAGAAAAAGTGGCAAAGAGTATTTTTTACGATAGTAATTATAATTGCGGGGGTTGGATATTTCGTATTTTTCTTGCATTCCTGTAAGGATGACGGAAACCGAATTGTACCGTATCTGAATTGGATTTTGAATTAAAAAGAGTGAGGATAAAATGGTTCGTTTCTCGGTAATAACGGTAACCTATAATGCCGGTGATAAATTAAAAAAAACGGTAACAGATGTGTTACGTCAGACATATGATAATTATGAGATATTGATAAAAGACGGATTATCAACCGACGGTTCCTTAGAAACACTACCGGTTTCGGAAAAAATAAGGGTGGAAAGTTGCAAAGATAAGGGCATTTATGATGCTATGAATCAGGCAGTGGAACTGGCGCAGGGTGAATACATTATTTTCATGAATTGCGGTGACTTCTTCTATGATGAGCATGTTTTAAGCAATCTTGCCAAAGTAATAGACGAGAAGCTGAATCGCGGAATTTATTATGGGGATGCTTATTTTCGTTTGAGCAAAGAAGTGCTTCATATGCCCGGCGAAATTACGGATTTTGTTTGTTTTCGACATATTCCCTGCCACCAGGCATGTATTTTTGCGAAGGAATTGTTCGCAGATAAGGGATTTGATTTAAGCTATCGAATTCGTGCAGATTATGAATTTTTCTTAAGACAATATTATGAGAAAGCAGTACGCCCTTGTTATACAGGAGTTGTTGTTGCAAATTATGAGGGTGGAGGTTTTTCTGAAACGAAAGAAAACCGCAAAAAAGATAAAAAGGAGCATCGCAAAATTACCGGTATGTATATGCCTAAGGGTAAGCTCTTTTGGTATCGTTTTGTTATGATTATTACGTTACAACCGTTGCGCTTCTGGATTGCGCAAAGAAGTCCGTTGGCAGGTGTGTATGACCGTATAAAAACGAAGTTATACGGTATGGGTAAGTAAAAGAGTTGGGAAGGAGTTTCCACATGAGAGTGTTATGGGTATGTAACAGGTGTTTACCTGTAATAGCAACACATTTAAATATGGATGCGGGAAATAAAGAAGGCTGGCTTGCCGGACTGTCAGAACGCATATTAGCGGAAAAGAACGAAGAACTCACTCTTGGAGTATGCTTCCCGGCGGGCAGGGAATTGGCTGAATGGAAAGGCGAATATGAAGTAACGACCTACGGCTTTTATGAGGATACAAATCGTCCTGAAGATTATGATGAAAAAATGGAAATTCGTATGAAAGAAATCGTGGATGATTTCAAGCCGGATATGGTACATATTTTCGGGACGGAATTTCCGCATACACTGGCTATGGTAAGAGCTTTTAATAATCCTTCCAAGACATTAATCGGTATTCAAGGATTGTGCTTTGTATATGCAGATGCTTATTTGGAAGGCTTGCCGGAAAAAGTTATTAAGCGTTCTACATTGAGAGATATGTTAAAGAAGGATAGTATTCTTGAACAACAGAAAAAATTTTATCGCAGAGGGGCATATGAACAAAAGGCACTGGCTTTGACCGGTAATGTTACGGGAAGGACGGATTGGGACAGACGTTATACGAAAGAGTGCAATGCTAACGTGAAATATCATTTTATGAATGAGACTTTACGTTCTAATTTCTACGAAGGTGTATGGGAATATAAAAAGTGTGAAAAGTATTCTGTATTCGTGAGCCAGGGAGACTATCCGATAAAAGGATTGCATTTTTTATTACGGGCAATGAAGGATATTTTGGAAGAGTATCCGCAGACAAAAGTATATGTGGCCGGAAATTGTATTACCGGAGATGACGGCTTAAAAAAGAAAATAAAGTTGGCGTCTTACGGAAAATATTTGAAGGAATTAATAGAAGAAAATAATCTTTCGGAACATATTGTGTTTTTGGGAAATTTGAATGCAGAGCAGATGAAACAACGTTATTTGGACAGTAATGTTTTTGTATCTCCTTCAACAATGGAGAATTCGCCGAATTCCGTAGGGGAGGCAATGATTCTTGGAATGCCTGTGATTTCCAGCAGAGTTGGAGGTGTTCACAATTTATTGGAGGATCAAAAAGAAGGAATTCTGTATGAGGCACAAAATGTAAAAGCGTTGTCTAATGCTATCATTAAAGTGTTCGATGCGTATGAATATGAGGACGCATCAAGAATGCGGCCTATACGGGTAAAAGAAGAAGAAATCGAAGAAATAAGAGCATATCCCATAAATGCAAGGGAACATGCTATAAACACGCATAATCCTGATGCAAATTATTTCAGATTAATAGAAATCTATGAGGAAATTTGTGCATGCGAGTAACATTTGTATCTAATTATATCAATCATCATCAAATTCCGATTTCGACGGTTTTATATGAGAAATGGGGAGCTGACTATCATTTTATCCAAACAGAACCTATGGAAGAAGAAAGAATTCGTTTGGGTTGGAATGCGGATAATGGGAAGCTGCCGTATCTTTTACAGTATGCGGATGAGCCAGAGGAATGTAAGAAAATCATTCTGGAAAGTGACATTGTCATATTCGGTGGAACGGATGATGAGAGCTATATACAAGAACGTCTACAGAGCGGAAAAATTGTAATTCGTTACTCGGAACGTTTATATAAAGAAGGGCAATGGAAAGCTGTTTCGCCCAGAGGACTCAGAAAAAAATATTTAGATCATACCAGGTATCAAAATTCGCAGGTGTATCTTTTGTGCGCAGGCGGTTATGTTGCTGATGATTTTGAAATTATACGCGCATACAGAGGAAAAAGATTCAAATGGGGTTATTTTCCTGAATTTGAGGAAAGTACAGAAGAAGAACGCCGTATGTGGAAAAAAAGTGATACTTTGCAGTTGCTGTGGGCAGGGAGATTCATCGATTGGAAACATCCAAAGGATGTCATTGTGTTAGCTAAACGGTTAAAAGAACTGGGATATGTTTTTACACTCACAATGGCCGGTGGTGGTGAACTTGAAAATGATTTAAAGAAATACGTTAGTGAACACGGACTAAAAGAATGTGTTAAGTTTACCGGTTTTTGCAAACCTGAGAAGATTCGTGAGTTAATGAAACAAGCGCATATATTCTTTTTTACCAGCGATTATAAAGAAGGCTGGGGTGCAGTGTTAAATGAAGCTATGAACAGTGGATGTGCTGTAATTGCCAGCCATGCGATTGGAGCAGTACCGTTTCTTTTAAAAAATAAAGTAAATGGTTTGATTTATCGTAGTGGTGATAGTGAGGAACTGTTTGAACTGACGGAGTGTTTAATAAAAGATACAGAATTACGAGAACGGTTGGGAGCAGAAGCATATAAAACAATTCAAGAAGAATGGAATCCGAAGAAAGCCGGACAGGCATTAATTGAATTGTGCGAGAGCTTGAAAAAAGGTGATTTCTCATTTAAAGAAAGCGGACCCTTAAGTGAAGCTCCAGTGATTAAGCAAAAGAAAATGTATAAATTTCTTTGTAAATAAAACTACAGGAAAGGTGTATCTTTTATGCAGGAATTAATTTCGGTAATTGTACCTATCTACAATGTGGAACAGTATTTGGAACGGTCCATAGGAGCACTAATCAATCAGACATATTCAAATCTTGAAATTATTTTGGTAGATGATGGTTCCAAAGATAGAAGCGGCGCAATGTGTGATGAGTTTGCGACACGTGATTCGCGAATTAAAGTGATTCATAAAGAGAATGGTGGTTCCAGTAGTGCCAGAAATATGGGGATTGAAGTAGCTACCGGTGATTATATTGGCTTTTGTGACAGCGATGATTATCCGGAAAATGATTTATATGAGAATTTATTGAATATTGCAACAGAGTATCCTGATATGGTAATTGCGCAGGCTATGTCCAGCGATTATACAGATGATGGCATTTTAGTAAAAGGTCCATATAAAGATTCCGGGAATGTAAATTTTCTTACGAAACAAGAGATGTTTCGTCTGCTTATGTTGCATGTGGGAGACAGTTCATTTTGCACTAAGTTAATTAAGGCTGATTATATGAAGAAGTTTCGGTTTGAGGAAGGCCGCCTAAATGAAGACTTTGAATTGATTATTCGTATGTTGTCGGATATTTCCGGTATATATTCGCTTGAAAAAAATGGATACAATATTGTGTTGCGACATGGTAGCAATTCCAGAAATAAATTTGGCGAGGTATTTTATAATTCCATGATTGAGAACAGTGACAGGGCTTTTAAAATGATGGAAGAAAGCTATCCCGAATTGAGGGAAGAGGGAATCCGATTCTGGTATTTCCAGAGATTGGATTATATGCTGCACATTCCGGTTTCATATATGAAGAAGAGCAATACGGTTTGTTGGAATATTATACGAGACCTAAAGAAGGGAAGAAAGCAGATAAAAAACAACGCATTTTTAACCCAAAAAGAAAAAAGAAATCTTTTGATTTTAAGCTATGCGCCACGTATGAGCAAACGTTTTCATAATATGATTATGATTGTAAAGCGGGCACTTGGGAAAGCGTAATAGGATTGTGATTTTATGAAAGACAGAATTTATGTATGTCATACCTTTTATCATGTTTATGTGACGTTGTTAAAAGAATTGGCATTGCCAAAAGAAAAACAGGGAAGCGCGACCTTGGTCTTAAGTAAAATGTCCAATGATTTTACTGGAATGAAGGAGCGCATTGAAAAGACCGGTTTCTTTGAAGCGGTCGTGGAATATGATGAAAAAAGAGAGACATTTTTTCCGGAACTTGCGGAATACAAAAAGGACAGGGGAAATATTGTATTGAATATGCAGTCCCGCATCCGTTTTACAAAGAAATTTGCAAAAATGCAGGCGCCTTTTGTTCCGGTGGAGTTTAGAGAATATAAGGATATTTATGTATATTGCGATGCTGATCCGATTGGATTTTATTTGAATCAGAATCGTATCAGATATCACGCAATCGAAGACGGCTTGAATAGTATTGCCCATATTGATCATGCGCATTTTGAGAACAGAAGTCATTTTAAGATGAAGGCCTTCTTCTCAAAAGTTTTGAATTTGATTTTTATTCAAAATGGTTACGGAAAATATTGCATTGATATGGAAGTGAATGATATTTCAGCCATTGAAATACCGTGCAAGTATTATGTAGAAGTAAGTCGGAAAGCGTTGACAGACCGATTGACAAGGGAAGATAAGGATTTGTTATTACAGATTTTTGTCCGTGATATGAAAGATTTACGGGCAAAAATGGAAGAAGGCAAGAAGTACGATAAGAAGGTTCTAATTCTTACAGAGCCCCTTTGTACATTAGATGTACGTGAGAGAATATTTAGGGACATTGTGGATATGTACGAGAAAGAGGCACAGGTTTTTATTAAGCCCCATCCAAGAGATGTGCTGGAGTATGCAACTTTGTTTGCAGATTATCCCCAGTTTGAAGGCTCTATGCCTATGGAAATGTTGAATTTCTTTGAAGACTTGCATTTTGACAAGGTAATAGGCGTGTTAACAGAGTTGAAAGCGGTAACTTTTGCTGATGAAACGGTGCGTTTGGGACCGGATTTTATGGACAAGTATGAAGACCCGGCTATTCATCGACAGAACGAGAGGATATAGTTTATGTTGAAAATATGGAAAAAGATGATGGTTCTGCTGGATAAAAAGCAGAAGCGTTCCATGGTATTACTGGTTATTATGATGTTTTTTGGCGCTATGCTGGAAGCGTTCAGCATAACCTTGGTAGTGCCGGTGGCATCTTTAATTATGGACCCTTTAGCCATTGAAGAAAATGAATTGGTTTCGGCCCTGTATCAGTGGTTGCCCTTCGAGTCGCCCAAGGTATTTGGTACAGCCATTATGGTAGCGATGATTGTGGCTTTTATCTTGAAGAATGTTTATCTCTATTTTATGCAGAAATTTATGTATCATTTCGTATATACGAATCAGTTCAGCACTTCGGAGCGTATGATGAAAAACTATATGCGAAGAGGGTATGAGTTTTATTTGAATGCAGATACGGCGGTAATCCAGAGAAGTATTACATCTGACGTAAATAACATGTATGGGTTGATTTTGTCGGTATTGCAGTTGCTTTCCGAAATCATAGTATTCCTTACATTATCGGCAGTGCTCTTGGTGACGGATCCGATTATGACCATTTTTATCGGTGGATTGCTGGCTGTTACCCTTCTTATCATAAAAGTGATTTACAAGCCGATTATGTATAAGGCCGGTAAGGATAATCAGGATTATTACAGTAACCTTTTTAAGTGGATTAATCAAACGGTTACCGGTATCAAGGAAGTCAAAATCGGCGGACGTGAGAAGTACTTTATCGACACCTATAGAGGGTATGGTAAGGGATATGTGGATGCAGTGCAAAAATATACTCTATATAACAATATCCCTAAGTTGTTTATTGAAACAGTCTGCATTTGCGGTGCGGTATTGTATTTCCTATATTTGTTCCTTACGGATCAGAGTTCAACAGAGATTATGGAAATTATTGCCGCTTTTGGTCTTGCGGTGGCAAGATTAATGCCTTCCGCCAACCGTATTAATAATCAGTTAAACAATATTTCCTTTTTTGAACCCTTCTTTATGGGAGTATCAGATAATTTACAGGATGAAATTGATAATAAAAATACAGATATTTCTTTTATGGAAGTTCCAAAAGAGAAGCTGCCCGTAATCAAGGAAATTGCGTTGGAAGGTGTCTCATACAAATATCCCAATACGGATAAATGGATTTTGAAAGATGCGAATGTAACCGTTCCTGTAGGTAAGTCCGTGGGTATTGTTGGAAGTTCCGGTGCCGGTAAGTCTACCATCGTAGATGTAATGCTGGGACTTTTGGTAATGCAGGAAGGTAAAATCACTGCAGACGGTCAGAATATCTTTGATGGTGAAAATTACCGTAAGTGGTTGAAGAATGTGGGATATATTCCGCAGACTATTTTTATGATTGATGATACAATTCGTAAAAATGTGGCTTTTGGTATTCCTGAAGATGAAATTAGCGAGGAACGCATCTGGGAAGTGTTAAAAGAAGCACAGCTCGATGAGTTTGTAAAATCCCTGCCGGAAGGTTTGGATACCGGTATCGGTGAGCGTGGAATTCGTTTGTCGGGTGGTCAGAGACAGCGTATCGGTATTGCGAGAGCCCTTTATGAAGATCCGGAAGTGTTGGTATTGGATGAAGCAACTTCTGCGTTAGATAATGATACTGAGAAGGCTATTATGGATTCTATTAATCGTTTGCATGGAAATAAAACGTTGATTATCATTGCCCATCGTTTGCAGACCATTGAAAAGTGTGATGCGGTATATCGCATCGGCGATGGTAAGGCAGTTCGTGAACGCTAGACGAATGTGAAACAGGATTTAAAGGCAGTCATCGGGTGAGGAGACTGAAATGAAATTAAGTATTATCGTGCCCGTATATAATATGGTGGCAGACGGAAAGTTGGAATTCTGTATGGAATCCCTTCTTTCGCAGACAATTGAAGATTATGAAATTATTGCGGTGGATGATAAATCTACAGACAATTCTTTAGAAGTTCTTAGAGGATATGAGACACAGTACCCTGACAAGGTAAAAGTAATTGCATCGCCGAACAACCGGAGACAAGGTGGCGCCAAGAACTTGGGACTTCGGGCCGCAACAGGAGAATGGCTGGGATTTGTGGACAGTGATGATTGGATTTCGCATGACTATTATGAGAAATTATTATCTAAGGCAGAAGAGACCGGCGCAGATATCGTAGGTTGTTATTATTCCATTAAATATGAACATGATTATGAAGTGGGACAGGAAATTCCAAGTGAGTTAAAAGAATTGGAAGGTCCAATGGATGAAAACAAGTATGCCAAGGCAATTTTAACGCCGGGCAGTATGGTGACCAAGATTTATAAACATTCCATTTTTTATGATAATGGCATATGGTTCCCGGAGTATATCTTTTATGAGGACAATTGTGCCGGAGTGTTGACAATGTTGTATTGTAAGCATTTTGCGTACGTGGATGAGCCTTTGTATTATTATTATCAGCACAGTGTTTCCACAATACACCATGTCAGCGTGGAGAAATGTAACAATCGATTGCAAGCAATGGAAATGCTGCTGGCAGAATGTTATAAAAGAGGATTTCTGGAAGAGTATCCGGAAGAAATTGAGTATCGTTTTACGGAAATGTTTTACGTAAATACTTTGTTTTCTTATATGATTAATATGCCGTTTTTTAAGAAACGTATTTTTTATCTGCGTTTATTAAAAGAGGGAATTATGGCGTATTTTCCGGAGTATGCGACCAATCCGTATTTCGAAGAAAAACAGGATGATGAGGTTAAGAAACTAACTGCAATGCATTGTAAGTCGCCGTTTAAATTTTTCTGGTATTATACAGCGCTTACTAACTATCGTAAAATCCGTAAAAAGATAAAAGGTTATTGATAAATTCAATTGGTGATAGATAAAAAGAAAGGTAATGAGGATCATGGAAAAATGTTCTCTTGTGGTTCCCTGTTATAATGAAGAAGAGGCGTTGCCACTTTTTTATGAGGAAACTGAAAAAATAATTCAAACAATGCCATATTTGGAATTTGAATATGTGTTTGTAAATGACGGAAGTTCGGATAAAACCGCACAGGTAATGAAAGAGTTGTCCGAAAAGGATGAGAAGGTACATTATGTGCTTTTTTCCAGAAACTTCGGAAAAGAAGCTGCTATGTATGCGGGAATGAAAGAAGCAACCGGTGATTATGTAGTTATTATGGATGCTGATTTACAGGATCCGCCGGAATTGTTACCGGATATGTATAAAGCGGTAACAGAAGAGGGATTTGACTGTGCGGCTACCAGACGAGTGGATCGTAAGGGAGAACCGGTAATTCGTTCGTTTTTCGCGAGAATGTTTTATCGCATTATGAACAAAATGGCAAAAATCGATATGGTGGATGGCGCCAGGGACTATCGTTTTATGAAGCGAGTTATGGTAGATGCAATCCTTTCGATGGAAGAGTATAATCGTTTCTCGAAAGGCATTTTTGGCTGGGTTGGTTTTGACACTAAGTGGATTCCTTTCGAGAACCGTCAACGTGTAGCCGGAAAAACCAAGTGGAATTTCTTTTCACTGTTTAAATATTCATTGGAAGGTATGGTGGCATTTTCTACAGCACCTTTGGTATGGGCGTCAATTATCGGATTGCTGTTCTGCTTTATTGCTTTTGTGGCAGTATGCGTTTTGGTGGTGAGAGCGGTTGTGTTTGGTGATCCGGTAGCGGGATGGCCTTCACTTGCGTGTATGATTACCTTTTTTGCCGGTCTTCAGTTGTTCTGTAGTGGTATTATCGGTATGTATATGGCAAAATCATATCTCGAACTTAAAGGAAGACCCATCTATATTGTAAAAGAAAAGAAATAATCGTAGGGGAATCGAACCCCTGACAGGAGAAATAATGAACGCAGTAGCAATTATTACCGCGAGAGGCGGAAGCAAAAGAATACCCCGCAAAAACGTAAAAGAATTCTTGGGGAAACCGATTCTTTTATATTCTATTGAAGCAGCATTAAACAGTGGTATTTTTGAAGAAGTAATGGTATCTACTGAGGATGAGGAAATTGCGGAATTGGCAAGGAAGGCAGGGGCTGTAGTTCCTTTTATGCGCGGAGATGAAAATGCCGATGATTATGCGACTACTACGGATGTTTTGTTGGAAGTGGTAGGAGAATACGAGAAGCGTGGAAGACAGTTTGAATTCGGTTGTTGTATTTATCCTACAGCACCATTTGTAACAGCAGAGAAGTTAAGGGATGGTATGGAAAAACTTGCATCATCTGATGCAGATACCTTAATGCCTGTAGTACCGTTTTCTTTCCCGCCGCAGCGCGGAATGGTAATCCGGGAAGATAAGCTGCAGTTTGTTCAACCGGAGCATGCGCTGACACGTTCTCAGGATTTGGAACACTGGTATCATGATGTGGGGCAGTTTTACTGTTTCCGCACGGAAAATTTTAAAAGAAATAAAATCCTTACGGTGGGTAATGTCCTTCCTTATGTAGTTTCTGAATTGGAAGTGCAGGATATTGATACGATTTCAGATTGGAAAATTGCCGAAATGAAATATGAGGCAATGGTGGAGAAAAAATAGATGGATGCTTTGTTTGGCAAACTGTGGACTACAGTAAAGAAAAAAGAATATGCGGTTCCGTTTTTGTCAGCTGTGATTGTAGGCTTATTGACACATATGTTTCTTTTTACCAATAAGCTTCCGAATGCGGATGCTATGACAAGTTTCTATTTTGACCAGAATATGGTAACTTCCGGCAGATGGTTTTTGACCGTGGTGTGCGGGATATCATCTTATTATGATTTGAATTGGGTAATAGGCATTTTGTCTATTCTGTATCTGGCAATTGCAGCAGTTTTTATTGCTGAATTTTTTGAAGTAAAAACTCTTTCTGTGAGAGGGTGTATGGGCGCACTTTTGGTTACGTTTCCGGCATTGACGGCAACCTTTGCTTATTTATATACGGCGGACGGTTATATGCTGGCATTTTTATTATCAGTGATGGCGGCGTATTTGGCAAAGAAATATAAATGGGGCTTTATCGGCGGTGCGGTGTGTCTTGCTTGCAGCATTGGTTCTTATCAGGCTTATTTGGCTGTGACTGTGTTATTGTGCCTTTTTTCTTTGATGGGTATGTGTTTAGAGAACAGATCTTTCAAAGAATTGTGGAGCAGAGCCTGGAGATATCTCGCGATGGGCCTCGGCGGTGGTGTGTTGTATTATGTAGCATTAAAGGTGTGTCTTTCTGTGCAGGGAAAAGAACTGGATACATACCAGGGAATTAATGAAATGGGTAAGATTTCGCTTCAAACTTTGCCGGGAATGATTTATGATGCATATTTTGATTTTGCAGCCTTTGCATTAAAAGGGAATATCTTTATAAATAATGGATTTTCTCTGGTTTGTGTGGTATTATTAATAATGGTAGTTTGTGCGACTGCCTTATTTTGCTATCTAAAATCAAAAGCTTTTAAGAGGTGGTATCAGACACTTCTTCTTTTGGTGTTTGCGGCAATGATTCCTTTGGGAACTAATATTATCTTTTTTATGTCATCGGATGTGAATTTTCATCTGCTGATGCGTATGCAATGGGTATTGTTCCCGATTTATGCGGTAGTGCTTAGTGAAGCATGGCCGGTAAAAGCTAATGAGGTTGAATCAACCGAGAAGGCGAGAAAGAAGGTTTCGTTGGCGCTTGTGGTTGCCTGTATCGGCGTGTTGGCTACGGTAGGTTTATCGTATCAATTTGCGCTGATGGATAACATTGCATATTTTAATATGAATGAAAGATATGAGAAGACTTATGCGTACTGTTTACGCTTGGTAGACCGTATGGAGCAGACGGAAGGATATGTGCAGGGAATGCCGGTGGCGATGATTGGAGTTGTGGATGAATCCAAGTATCCCATGACGGATATTACAGGTGATGTTACTTCGCGTATTTCAGGAAGCACAGGAGATATATTGATTTATAAAGGCGAGCAGTATGCGGCTTTTATGAAGCACTATATGAATGTCACAATCAACCCTGTAGTGGGCGATCAGATTATAGAAATTTACAATTCGCCGGAATATCGGGAAATGGATAGCTTCCCGGCGGAGAATTCAATGAAGGTAGTGGATGGTGTTCTGTACATTAAAACAGAGCCGAAAGAATAAGTGAGGACAAGCAGATGAGTTTATTGTCGGTGATTATTCCTTCTTACAATGAGGAGGCAAATATTGAAAGAACGGCCGAAACAATCGGAAGGGTTCTTTCTGAGGCACAAATTGAATACGAGTTATTGTTTGTCAGTGACGGTTCTAAGGATAAAACCTATGAGCTTGTGTGCAATCTGGCGCAGAAGGATGCAAGAATTAAGGGTTTGCAGTTTAGTCGTAACTTTGGTAAAGAAGCCACTATTTTTGCAGGTATGGCTTATATCAAGGGTGATTGCTGTGCAGTAATTGATTGTGATTTGCAACATCCGCCTGAGACTTTGGTCGAGATGTATCACTTGTGGGAAGAAGGCTATGATGTTATTGAAGGCATTAAGTCTAACCGTGGTAAAGAAGGCATTATTCACAAGCTGTTCGTAGGCATTTTCTATGGTATTATGAGCAGTCTTATGAAAATGGATATGAATGCCACATCTGATTTCAAATTAATGGATAAAAAAGTGGTAGATGTACTTTTATCATTACCCGAAAAAAATACATTTTTCCGTGCATTGACCTTTTGGACCGGTTTTAAGTCTACAACAGTTACCTTCGATGTGCAGGAGCGCGTGGCCGGAAAGAGCAAGTGGTCTTTTAAGAGCCTTGTAAAATATGCGATTTCAAATACGACATCGTTTACGACAGCACCGTTGCAGTTTGTCACTTTTATGGGCGTTTTGATGATCATTTTTTCGGTGATTCTGGGGGTTCAGACGCTGGTGCGTTATTTTATGGGTACGGCGGTAGAAGGCTTTACTACGGTAATTTTGCTGCTATTGGTGATTGGTGGCTGTATTATGATCAGCCTTGGAATTATTGGTCATTATCTTTCACGAATCTATGACGAAGTGAAAGGCAGACCGAAATACATTGTTCGCGATAAAACAGAGAATCTTTGATAAAAGGAGAGAAGGATGGCAGGCGCAGGCGTAAAATCCAGACAATCGAATATGGAACTTTTACGTGTGGTTGCAATGTTAATGATTGTTGCACTGCACTATCTGGATAAGGGAAATGTATTGCCTGAGTTTGCGGAAATGAATACCGCAAATCATTATATTGCCTGGTTGCTGGAATCCTTTTGCTATGTGGCGGTGAATATCTATGTGCTGATTAGCGGATATTTTTTGACTACATCTAAATTTACATTTAAGAAGCTTATGGTGCTTTGGGGACAGATTTTGTTTTATTCCTGGGCAATTGGTGGTATCTTCCTTTTGACAGGAGCGGCAGGAGAAGGCGCTACAAGCCTGTATGAATTGATTTTTGTAGCTTTGCCCGTGACTGCAGGACATTATTGGTTTGCTACCGTTTATGTATTGTTGTTTGCGGTTTCGCCTTTTTTGAATGCGGCAATCGAGAAAATGAGCAAGCAGCAGCACAGAGTTTGTATAGCGGTATTGGTGACGATTTTCTCGTTGTGGAATACCGTGCTTCCTATGACGATACCTTTAGCAGACGGTGAGGGTATGGATATTGCCTGGTTTGTATGCCTGTATGTGATTGCGGCATATTTGCGCAAATATCCGGAAGACAGAAAATGTAAAGGATATCTCTATGTGTTAGGTTATGTATTGTGCAGCGCTATTGTATTTGGCGCAGGGCTGGCTTTGTTATGGGTGAACAGTGTTACCGGGAAACTGGGCGGATATGCAACGAATTGGTATGCGTACAATAGTTTACCCGTGCTTTTGGGAAGTGTATGTTTGTTCGTCGCTTTTACAAAACTGGAAATCAAAGGTAATAGAATAAGCAAAGCAATAAATACTCTTGCAGGAGCGACCTTTGGTGTTTATTTGATTCATGAACACAGATATTTACGCTATTTATGGCAACCGTGGCTGGGCGTGGAACAAAGTGCCTCACAGCCTTGGATGATTCTGCATTTAATCGGAAGTGTGTTGCTTGTTTTTCTGGCATGCGCAATTATGGAACTGATTCGTAAATGGTTATTTTCGTTGGTAACGGAACGTAAATGGTTTGGCAAAATTTTTGAGCGTTTTGCAAAAATAGAAAGCAAAATGAACGGAGATGCATAATGAGTGCAATAAAAAAGACAGAAGAATGGATACAATCGCATAAGAAGTTACTTACTTGGATTTGCGCAATCATTCTTGCAATGTTGCCTTTTTTGCACGTAAACAGCGGAGTTGAGTTTACGGATACCGGTTACAGTTTGGGAAATTACAAGCACTTTGCTGCTGCAGAAGGAACTTGGGCATTGGCAACTTTTCTTTCCAATGTAACTGGATGGCTTCTGACAATGCTTCCGTTCGGGGGCACTATGCTTGGAATGCAGGTGTATTGTAATGCTTTATTGAGTTTTTTGCTGGTTTTTTCTTTTATAAAATTGCAGGAATATTTTCCGGCGAGATATGTATTTATCGGTGAAATTCTTGCATGGGCATTATGTTGGTGCCCCAGAGTAATTTTATACAATTATTTGACGTATCTTTTTTTGACATTAGGATGTATTTGCTTGTTAAAAGCTTTGAAAAGTCAGAAGAAAAAATATTTCTTTCTTGCCGGCGTAATATTGGGTATTAATCTTTTTGTGAGATTTTCTAATCTTACGCAAACTGCATTGATTGTTGTGGTGATATATGATGCTATTCTTCGAAAAAAGAAAGTAAAGAGTGCGTTGCAGAGCGTAGGCTTGTGCATTGGCGGATATTTTACTGCAGTATTGACAGTGCTTGGCGGAATTATGGTTTTCTACGGCGGAAACGAATATTTTACAATGATTCAAAGCCTTTTTGCGATGAAAGATACGGAGAGTACTTATTCTCTCGCAAGTATGGTTATAGCACCGCTACAGGCATATTGGGACCAGTTAAAGTGGTTGTGGGTATTCCCTGTTGCGATTGCGGTAGGGACCTTGGTTTATAAGTTTTGTAAGAAGCCGGTTATAAAGTATATGTTTAGTGCAGCCTTTTTGGCGGGACTTTTGGCGATTGTATTATATTATTATAAAATTGCCGTCTTTTGGCGAAACTATAATGATTATCATTGCTTTCGCTTTTGGGCAGTAGGCTTTGTTGTGTTTGGTCTTGGATTGGCAGCGTATATTGTTTTTTCAAGAAAGACGCGGCAGATGGACAAACTGCTGGCGTCTATGGTGATTGTGATTATTGCAATTACACCTTTAGGCAGTAACAATGCGTTATACCCCGTATACAATAATTTGTTTATTGTGGCACCTTTTGTTTTTGCAGAAGGGATGAAATATATCGGTAGTAACAAAGCGGAATGCATGTGGCCTGCCAAAACCGGGCTTGCTGTAATGTGTTTTTTCCTGATGTTACAGAGTCTTTTGTTTGGTTGGACGTTTACGTTTCGTGATGCCGGTTTTACGACGGGGATTGATACAACAATTACCCAAAACCGTGTGTTAAAAGGTATGCGTACAACATCGGAGCGGGCAAGGCAGATAGAAGAACTTTCGACCTATGTTTATGAGAATGATTTATGTGGTAGGGAAGTGCTTTTATACGGCGAAATTCCTTTTGCAGTTTATGCGTTGGAAATGCCAAGTGCATTAAGCAGTAGCTGGGCAGATTTAGATACTGTTTTAAATTGCAAGGGAATGCAGGAGGAAATGGAAGCATTGGAAAGTGAGCCTGTCATTATCATAGCGGCAGACAGATATGAGGACTTACTAAATAATCCGGATACGGATAACGAGAAAGCGTTGTTGATTTCGGAATACCTTCAGATACATCAGTATGAAGAGACATTCCGAAATGATAAGTTTGTAGTATATCTTCCGTAATTTGCAGGAAGTGAAAATAAAAGGAGCGAGATATGATTCGTTTTAATGTACCCCCGTATACGGGAAAAGAATTGGACTATATTAAGGTTGCTGTTGAGAATCAAAAAATCTGCGGTGATGGTGAATTTACCAAGAAATGCAATGAGTGGATTGAGTGTAAAACGGGAACGAAGAAGGCATTGCTTACTACCTCTTGTACTCATGCAACGGAGCTTGCTGCAATTCTTGCAGATATTCAGCCCGGCGATGAGGTGATCATGCCGGCTTATACCTTCGTATCTACAGCGGATGCCTTTGTATTGCGTGGAGCAACTGCTGTATTTGTGGATATTCGTCCTGACACTATGAACATGGATGCTGATTTGATTGAGGCGGCAATTACCGATAAAACCAAGGCAATTGTACCGGTTCATTATGCCGGCGTATCCTGTGATATGGATAAAATCATGGAAATTGCAAAGAAGTATAATCTTGTAGTAGTGGAAGACGCTGCACAGGGCATTATGTCTACATACAAAGGAAAAGCATTGGGAACCATTGGTGACTTTGGTTGTTTTAGTTTTCATGAAACCAAGAATTTTTCAATGGGCGAAGGCGGCGCTCTTTTGATTCGCGATGAAAAAGATGTTGAAAACGCAGAGATCATCCGTGAAAAAGGAACCAATCGCGCAAAGTTTTTCCGTGGTCAGATTGATAAATATACCTGGGTTGAAAAGGGATCGTCATATTTGCCCAGTGAAATGAATGCGGCATATTTGTACGCGCAGTTGGAACTTGCGGAAGAAATTACAGCAGACCGTATGGCAACATGGGAGCGCTATAATAATGCGTTCAAGGAATTGGCAGATGCAGGTAAGGTTGAGTTACCTTATATTCCCGAAGATTGTACCCATAATGCACATATGTTTTATTTAAAGTGCAAGGATTTGGAAGAAAGAACTGCTTTGATTAGCTTTTTAAAAGAAAATGACATTCTTGCTGTATTCCACTATGTTCCCTTGCATACTGCACCGGCAGGCTTAAAGTACGGCCGATTCCACGGAGAGGACAAGTTTACCACGAAGGAAAGCGAACGACTTGTTCGATTGCCGTTGTATTACGGATTAGAGACGGAAAAGACAGATTATATTATTGAAAAGGTAAAAGAGTTTTATAATAAATAGTTTAGTAATTACGAAGAAACCAAGAGAGGAGAACATTATGGTGCAATGGATCAAAGAGCACTGGCCGGAATGTACAACGTCGTTATTTTTAACGATAGCATCCGCTGTGGTAATTACATCGCAATTCACATATCTGTGTGATACCAATGATGATGTATTATTACGTAGTATAGTATCCGGTACGTTTATGGGAACACCAGATGCACATCTGATTTATATTATGTATCCTCTTGGATGGATTTTAAAAAATTTATATCAGTTATTGCCAAACGTATTCTGGTACGATGTGTTTATGATTGGCATGCATTATATGTGCTGGTTTTTACTTGCGGCCAAAGTCGGTAGCTTGTTTGAAAACAGGTGGAAAAAGGTGGTTGCTGTGCTACTGTCTTACGCGATTATTGTACTCATTGATTTGCCTTATATGGTAATGCACCAATATACGGTATTGGCAGCAGTGGTAGGAAGTGTAGCACTCTTATGGATTCTTACGGATTGTAGTGAAAATGTGCGTGAATTCACAAGAAACCATATCGTAACGGTGCTTGCCCTGACTTTATGTCTTTGGATTCGAAACCAGGTTTTTTTGATGTTAATGCCTTTTGTTGGTATTGCAGTGATTTGGCGTATATGTAAGGTGAGTAAAGAACATATCAAAAAATGTATTGCGAGATATTCAGTTGCGCTTGGAGTAGTTGTAGCAATTGTACTAACTTCGTTTATTATTGAAAAAGTAGCATATTCTTCAGAAGAATGGAAAGAATTTTTGGAATATAATGAGGCGCGGACCGACGTATATGATTTTTATCAGGCACCGCCTTATGAGATTTATAAGGAGGCATATGCATCTTTAGGCTTTAACGAATATGATGCATTGGTCATCGGAACGCACAATATTGGTTTGATGCCTGAAGTGGATGCACAGACTTTGGCGACCTTGGCCGACCGGTCAAAGGAATTTCGAGATTGGCAGGAACAATATTATAGTGTTTACCGAAAAACGATGTTTTCTTTGATGGATTCGATTTTATACAATCAGGTGCAACCCATTGGAACTGTTTTAATTATGATGTATGCAATCAGCATTTTTATTTCGGTAATAAAAGACCGTAAAAAAGACGCTTTGGTAGTGTTAGCTGTCGGATTGTTCCAGTGTTTATTTGTAGCGTATTTCCTGTACCAAAATAGATTTCCGGAAAGAGTATCCTATGGATTTTATTTGATGCAACTTGTTTTCTTGACCGGTATTCAGTTGCAAAATGTGAAAGCCGGTAAAACTGTCGAGAAAAAGAGTAAGCAATATTTTTGGAACGTGATATTTGCGTTGTTAATAGCTGTAGTCGGAATAAACGCAGGAATGTATTGTTACAAGAATGCATTGGACCACAATCGGGAAAGAGTTGCGGTGGCGACAGAGTGGGAATGCATCAAGCAATATTGTAATCAACATAGCGAGCAACAGTTTTTTATGAAGACGAATGCTGTTGGAGCTTATTGTGAAACTATGTTTACTAAGGGAACGTTAACAACTGCGAATACACATTATTTGGGAACCTGGTTGTTAGACAGTCCTTTATATGAAACCCGATTAAGTAATGCAGGCATAATGGATTGCGGAAGTTATCTGGCACAGAATGAAAATGGGTGTATGCTACAGTTGGGGAATGAAACGACTGATTGGCTGACAGAGTTTTATCGTGCGCAGGGTTATCGCGGAACGATAGAAATAACAGATTCGATATATCTTCCGGATGGTAGTACGCTATCGGTATTGCAGATGGTAGAAGAATAAAAGAGGCATAGAGAATGCAAAAAGTAATTGAAAATGACAATATTTTTCTTCGTAAAATGGAGTATTCCGATACGGACAATATTGTAAAATGGAGAAATTCTGATTTTGTAAGAGAGCATTTTATATATCAGGCGCTTTTTACGAGAGAGTCCCATGAAAATTGGATAAAAAACATGGTAGAAACCGGGAAGGTGGACCAGTTAATTATCTGTTTGAAAGCAGATAATGCACCGGAAGGTATTCCGGTAGGAAGTGTATATATACGCGATATTGATCGAAATCATAATAAGGCAGAGTATGGTATTTTTATCGGTGAAGAAAGTGCCAGAGGCTGCGGAGTCGGAAGCCAGGCAGCGGTACTTATGATCCGATATTGCTTTGAACAATTGAAGCTTCACCGATTGTTTCTGCGCGTATTTGCAGACAATACACAGGCGATTCGCAGTTATGAGAAGGCCGGCTTTGTCAAAGAGGCATATTTAAAAGATGATGTAAAAATTCAAGATAAATACCGAGATATTGTACTTATGGGTATTATAAATCCGGAGGATAAAAAATGAGTTTGGTAAGTTTTGTAATTCCCTGTTATCGTTCAGAGAATACGCTCCCGGCGGTAATAGAGGAAATTAACAGCACAATGGGGACTATGGACGAGTATAGTCATGAGATTATTTTGGTGAATGATTCGTCGCCCGACGGCACCATCAATACGATTCGTGAATTATGTGGAAAATATGCAAATATTACAGGAATCGACCTTGCAAAGAATTTCGGTCAGCATGCTGCTTTAATGGCTGGTATGCGTCAGGCGAAAGGTGATATTGTGGTTTGCTTGGATGATGACGGACAAACACCTGCAGATGAAGTGGGCAAACTTTTGGATAAACTGAACGAAGGTTATGATGTGGTTTATGCAAGCTATGGAAAGAAAAAACACAGTTTATTCCGTAATTTCGGAAGTAAAGTAAACGAATTAATGACCAGAGTTATGTTGGGTAAGCCTAAGGAGTTGTATATTTCCAGTTATTTTGCTGCAAAGCGCTTTGTGGTGGATGATATGATTCGCTATGAGCATTCCTATGCATATGTAATCGGTTTGGTTTTACGTGCCACTAAGAATATTGCTAACGTAGAGGTGAAGCATCGTTCCAGAGCAGAAGGAACTTCCGGATATACACTGAAGAAGCTTCTTGGGCTTTGGTTTAATGGTTTTACAGCATTTTCCATTAAGCCGTTACGTATTGCGACTGTAATTGGTGTGTTGTGTGCCGGCGGAGGCTTTTTATACGGAATATACACTATTGTAAAACGATTATTGTTGCCGGACATTCAGGCGGGATTTTCAGCTTTAATGTCCATGTTGGTGTTTATGGGTGGTATGATTATGCTGATGTTGGGATTGATTGGTGAATATATCGGCAGAATATATATAAGTATGAACAATTCACCGCAGTATGTCATTCGTGAAATTATTAAAGAAGAGATAACGGAAACAGAATAAATGGGTAACAGTGAAACTAAGAAACAATTAAATAAAGCAGACTGGGTGGGGATTATTCTCTGGTGCATGTTCCTAGGGGTTTATGGAATTGGTTGCACCTATTTGTATTATCATCAGACACAGTTTGTTGTAGGCGGAAGTTTTGAGTCTGATTTGGCGGCCCATATTCGCATGGCTTTGGATGGTTGGGGATACAGTGTTACTGCTATTGTGTATCGACTCTTATTTATGCTTCCGTTATCGGAATTGTGGATTGCGTTGTTTTTAGCGGTCTTTACAATTGGTGCAATCGTGCTTACTGCTTATGTATTAAAGCCGTTTGTTGTGAATAAGCTTGCAAGAATTGCAATTGCAACATTAACAGGATTTGCAATGCCCTTTTACATCGAAGCGATTCAGGCTACCAGGTACATTGGTTATCAGTCGCCGTCTATATGGCATAATTCTACCTACATTGTAATGAAGGTATTTGCGACAGCGGCATTGTTTTTGTGTTTTCATATTGCAAGAACGTATCACGAGAAGTTGGATTGGAAAAAATGCGTATTCTTTGCGATTTTGTTGGCCGTAACTACAGCAACTAAAACAAGTTTTGTTGCGGTTTTTGGTCCGGTAGCATTGATTATGCTGATTGCAGATGGTTTGACGGGAGTTCCGGTTAAAAAACTGCTGTTGGTGGCAACTACCATTATTCCTACGATTTTGGTTGTGCTTTTTCAGGAAGCAGTTTTGTTTGGTGAAGATACGGGGAATGGGATTGTAATTGAGTTCGGTTATACCGTATTTTTTCGTGCGGAAACACCGCAGTATACGATGATTTTATCTGCATTATTTCCTGTATTAGTTTTTCTTTTTAATTTTATACAGGTATTCAAGGACACCTGGCAGGACATTAAAAAGAAGAGCAAAGGATTAACCCATAGAGAGTTTTTGGTTTCCTGGGGGATGTGGTTTTTTGGGGCATTGGAGCTTCTCTTTTTAAAGGAGACAGGGGCGCGCCTTAAGGACGCAAATTTTGCATGGGGATATAATTATTGCCTGTTCATACTTTTTGTAATCAGTTGCGTGTATTTGATTAATAATATAAAGAGCAAAACGTTTTTGGGAGGAAATAAAATTGCCAAAGCAATATATGCAACGGTGATGTACGGTGTGCTTGGATATCACGTGTATTGCGGAATATATTTCTTCTTGGAATTGCTGAACGGAACAACTTATTTTATGTAGTATAAGACCTTTTTGAAAGGGAATTAAAGTGAAAAAGAAGCCTATAAAAGAATGTATAGTTTTTAGTTTAATAGCGTTAATTGCAGCGGTTTCTATTATGGCGACTGCACAAATAGGAACCAAGAAATATTACCCCGAAGACGATGGCAAGCTTCAGATTGTATTTTTGGGTGATAGTAATATTGCATACGATTTTGATGATAAAACAATCCCACACAGAGTTGCGGAGCGGCTTGAGTGTGATGTGTATAACTGTGCGGTGGGAGGTACTGCGGCAGCTAAAATTAATACTTCAAACTTTTTCGATAAAAGTTTTGATCTACTTTGTTTGTATAATGTTACAAAGATAATGGAAGCGGAAGATCATCAGCCTTTACTGGACTTCTTTTGGGAGGCGACTTTGAATGAGCAACAGGCTACGGGAAAAATGCAGATGCTTACCAATATGGATTATGATGAGATTGATTATATCGTTGTTTCCTATGGATTAAATGATTATACAACTGGAAGGCCAATTAGTGGCGATGATCCATATGATGAAAGAACATATGAAGGCGCGCTTAGAAGTTCTATTGAAAGACTTCAAAAACTGTGTCCGAACGCAACTATTATTGTGTCCTCAATTACATATTGCGTTTTCTATGAGAATGGAAAAGTGGTTGAGGATGGATATGAACGTAATTGGGGGGGCGGATATATTAATAATTATCGGGACGCGGCAGAAACGGTTGCTTCAGAATATAATAATGTAATTTTTATGGATAATTTGGAATTGTTGGGAATTGACAGAACAAACTATGAAGAATATATTCGCGATGATTTACACTTGAATGTTGTGGGGCAAGAGAAGTATACAGATATTTTAGTTGAAATAATAGAAGAAAATGAGAACAGAAAAGATGATAAATAAAATTCTAAAATGGATTAGAATCAGTTGTATGGCAATTTGTGCAGGTATTTTTTTTGTACAACTTGTTTATGCGTTTTTATGGTCCGCAAATAACGGGAACAATATACAGGATTTTTATGATACATCCATTTATCTTGGGAATGCAACCTTGTTAAAAAGTGATGGATGGCGGTTGATTGGTTATTCACTTTTTGTCCGTTTGTTTATGCTGACGGAAGGTATATTAGGAAGTTATTATGTCATATTGCTTTATGTATCTCAGGTGATAATCAGCTTGTTGTGTTATGCGCAAGGTTGTAAAACATTAGTGAAATTGCTTTTTGAAAAGGATATTCAATTAAAGTGGATGCTCGTTCCGGCAACATACATTGTGACAATTCCTGTTATATGGCAGATGCAATTTGCTATTTTGCCGGATGCTGTTTGTATGGCAATAACGGTGTTACTCTTTTCTATTTTAGGCGAGTGTTTATGGAGTTATAAATCGTTTTTATGGAAGAAACTACTTGTTGAAGGCGGTTTGTTATTATTATTGGGATTTTTGCATAGACACTACTTTTACGCAGGGATATTACTAACTATTATGGTTTTATTAATTGTTCTTTTGCGTTCAATGAAAAGGAAATATCGTAACAAAGAAGTTTTATTTACGGTATTGGTTATGGTGGGATGTGTTTCAGCAACATCTGTTGTGTCTTGCATAGGTAATGCGGTAATTCCCAAAGCAGGAACGTATGCCACTTATTCAGCATCAGCTGACTTGTGGAAAAGATTTGTATATCCAGACATATATGAGAATTATCCGCATTATACTGAACGTATTGTGGCAATAATTCCTGATTATGTTGCAAAGGCTTGTGATGAACATTATGAGTATTATATGAATAGTTTGATACCTATGATTGAAAATATGAATCCGGAAGATGCAGAATCCATTTGTTTTGAGGTGGCAAGAATTGGGTTTGCGCTTCATCGGGAGGAAATGATAAAAGGGTCTGTAAAAGAAGGAATCTCATATGCATTTATGCCATTAGCTATGGAAAAGTATATGTACAATAACGGAAATTCTTTGTATGGATATAATTTTACGAGAATGTATGATGTATGTCCAAACATAGCCAGTGATTATATGCATATCGGAATGAATGGATTCTGTCTTTTGTCTATGTTCGGAGCTCTGATGTGTATAATGGAGTTTTGGGTAGATAAAAAGCATAATCGCAGTCGGTTTTTGACATTGGCATATTGTGCAGGGAATATTATATGCGTAACGATACCTATAATGTTTTTTGCAATTATGAAGTTTGATTACAGAATTGGCTTGTTTTCTGTTTTTATTTGGGGAATGGTAACGTTGATAAACATATTCGGCAACGTGTGGATAAAAGATAACCTTGTATTGTCAGAAGGTGATAAAAGTGAATGATAAAAAGAAAAATCTAGGAAAGAAGTGGACAAGAATACTTGCAATTATGATTATGGATATTGTGTCGATTGTGGCAATATCCTTTTTGTCGATTGTAATCCGCTTTGATTTATATATAAATGAAGTCCCTTCTAAATACTATGATAGCGTTGGTAAAGTATTAATTTTTAATATTGTTATAACGTTGTTCATTTATTGGTTGTGGCGATTGTATAAAAGTGTATGGCGCTACGCTGGCGCAACAGAGTTGATTAATATTGGTGGTGCGGTTTTGACAATTTTTGTCGCACAGATAGTTGGATATAATATTTTTCACATTAATCTGCCGCGTTCTTATCCGCTTTTTTATGCTTTCTTTACTTTTGTGGCATTGGTTGGAATTCGTTTCAGTTATCGTATTGCCAGAATTATCAATGAAAAACGAAGAGGAATTGCCAATGACATCGAACGCAAACATTGCATGATTGTTGGTGCGGGTGCGGCAGGAAATGCAATGATTAAGGAAATTGAATCAACAGCATACTTAAGTATGAAAGTTTGTTGTGTTATTGACGATAATTCGGGCTGTTGGGAGAAACGTTTGAGAGGTGTGCCCATTGTAGGAGGGCGTGACAGTATTCCTTCTGCAGTTGAAAAATATGAAATCGACGAAATTATCATAGCAATACCTTCTGCGAAGCCCAGTGAGTTAAAGGGGATTATTGAAATTTGTAAGGAAACCGGTTGTAAAATGCGTACGCTTCCTGCGATTTATCAGTTGATTAATGGGGAAGTGAATGTATCGAAACTGCGTGAAATAGAAATTGAGGATTTGCTGGGCCGAGAACCGGTTAAGGTTAATTTGGATGAAATTCTCGGTTATGTTAGTGGTAAAACGGTTATGGTGACTGGCGGTGGCGGTTCAATTGGTAGCGAACTGGCAAGGCAGATTGCATCTCATAATCCTAAGTGCTTGTTGATTGTAGATATTTATGAAAACAATGCTTACGACATTCAGCAGGAGTTAAAAGAGAAATTTCCTGGATTGAATTTGCAGGTATTAATTGCATCTGTGCGTAATACTGCGCGTATGAATGCTATTTTTGCAAAATACAGACCGCAAATTGTCTATCATGCAGCCGCGCATAAACATGTTCCGCTTATGGAAGACAGTCCTAATGAAGCAATTAAGAATAACGTGTTTGGCACGTATAAAACAGCACTGGCCGCTGATAGATATGGCGTAGAAAAGTTTGTAATGATTTCAACAGACAAGGCTGTAAATCCAACCAATATTATGGGTGCATCTAAACGTATTTGTGAAATGATTATTCAGTCTATGAACCGTAAATCTAAAACGGAATTTGTTGCTGTGCGTTTCGGTAATGTTTTAGGCAGTAACGGCAGTGTAATTCCGCTTTTTAAGAAGCAGATTGCGCACGGCGGTCCTGTAACGGTAACCCATCCTGAAATAATTCGCTATTTTATGACAATTCCGGAAGCGGTTTCTTTGGTACTTCAGGCGGGGGCTTATGCTAAAGGCGGTGAAATCTTTGTGCTGGATATGGGTGAACCGGTAAAAATCCTTGATTTGGCAAAGAATTTGATTCAGTTGTCAGGCTATAAAGTAGGCGAAGATATCGAAATTGTTTTTACGGGTTTACGTCCCGGTGAGAAGATGTATGAAGAGCTGCTTATGAATGAAGAAGGCTTGCAGGATACCGAGAATCAATTAATTCATATCGGTAAGCCGATTGTCTTTGATGAGCAGGAATTTCAAAAGACATTGGAACGTTTGCGAAAGGCCGCAGAGAGTGAAAACGAAGACGTTCGAAGTGTGGTGCAGGAGTTGGTGCCCACATATCATCCAATGTAGGTTTGCCTACGGATGGAATTATTAGAAAACGGAGATCGTTATGTCATTAAAATTAATGTATATTACCAATCAGGCATCTGTCGCGCAGATTGCAGAAAAAGCCGGCGTAGACAGAATCTTTGTTGATATGGAGTTTGTTGGTAAATCTAAGCGTCAAGGCGGAATGGATACGGTACAATCCCATCATACTGTTGAAGATGTAAAAAGAATAAAAGAGGCAATTTCAACAGCAGATGTGATGGTCCGTATAAATCCGATTCATGATGAATTAGAAGATTATATGTCTTCTGCGACTGAAATAGATGCTGTAATTAAAGCCGGTGCGGACATAATAATGTTGCCTTATTTTAAAACGCTTGAAGAAGTGACAACTTTTATTAAATATGTTGATGGAAGGGTGAAGACTCTTTTGCTGATTGAAACCCCTGAAGCAGCAGAAGTTATAGATGAAATTTTGAAGCTGGACGGTGTGGATGAAATTTTTGTCGGGCTTAATGACTTAAGTCTCGGATATGGTAAGGTATTTATGTTTGAGGTGTTGGCGGATGGTACGGTGGAGTGTATCTGCAGAAAATGCGAAGACGCAAAGATACCCTATGGATTTGGCGGTATTGCTGCACTCGGAAAAGGTGATTTGCCGGCGGAGTACATTATTAAAGAGCATTATCGTTTGGGTTCTACCTGTGTTATTTTATCAAGAAGTTTCTGTGATGTTGCTAAAATGAGTAACGAAGATGAAATACGTGATATTTTTAATGCGGGAATCAGACAAATCAGAGAGTTTGAGCAGAGTTGTCTGGGTAAGGATACAGACTTTGAAGATAATCGAAAAGAATTAATTAGACGAGTTGAAATAGTTAAAAATAAAAAGTTGAATCAAATGTAAAAATGCTTTTTAGTGGAGTGTGGCAATGGACAAAAATCAAATGAAACGATTAATAGAGCAATTTGGCGATGCATTTTATCTCTTGGATTCCGTACAGTTTGAAACAAATTATAAAGAACTGAAGGACGCTTTTTGCAGCAAGTATTCGAATTTTAATATTGCTTATTCTTATAAGACAAACTACACGCCGAAATTGTGTAAAATTGTAAATGAGATGGGTGGATATGCCGAAGTTGTTTCTGATATGGAGATGGAACTTGCGCTTCGAGTCGGAGTTAAACCTAATATGATTATTTGGAACGGACCGGTTAAAAACAAGGAAAAAGTAGAAGAGTTACTTGCAGCAGGCGGGACTGTAAATTTGGATTCTGTGTATGAGATAGATTATATTAAAGAAATTGCTCAAGGTAATCCGGATAAAGTAATCAATATCGGTATTCGTTGTAATTTTGATGTGGAAGATGGCGTTGTTTCGCGATTTGGTTTTGATGTTGAATCAGACGAATTCATGCAAGCATTGCATTTAGTTGAAGAATATTCTAACGTGCATTTATTTGGTTTACAATGTCATTTTGCTGCCAGAAGTGCAGAAGTATGGAAAAATAAAGTAAAAGGTATGCTTTCGTTAGTGGACAGTTTGGGAATTATACCTGACCATATTGATGTGGGTGGCGGTCTGTTCGGCAAGATGGCAGATTCGTTAAAAGTACAGTTTGCATCAGCGATTCCAACTTATGAAGAGTATTCAAAAATAATTGCAGAAACTTTTGCAGAGCATTTTATGGATATGGAAAAGAAACCTGTGTTGTTGATCGAACCGGGGAGTGCATTGGTTGGCGATTGCATGAAGTTTGCTGCAAAAGTGGTGAATATTAAGAGTGTTCGCGGAAAAACGATTGCAACTTTGCACGGTAGTATATATAACATTAATCCGACTTTGAATACTAAAAATCCGCCCATTGAAGTGATTTCTATGGGAGAAAAACAGATGCATTATGACGATTTGGATTTTGGCGGTTTTACCTGCATTGAGTCGGATTATTTGTACAGACATTTTAATGGTGAGCTTGCAGTTGGAGATATGGTTGTTTTAGGTAATGCCGGTTCCTATTCCGTTGTATTGAAACCGCCTTTTATCTTACCGAATTTCCCGGTGATTGATATTACAGGTGAGAGTACGGAAGTGATTAAAAAAGCGGAGTGTTTTGATGATATCTTTCATACCTTCGTATTTTAATGAGGAGTATTATGTTTTATATAATCAACAAATTCCTAAAAAGAATATTTGATTTATTAGTATGTGTACCGGCGGTTCTGATTTTGTTACCGGTGTGGATTGTTATTGCAATTGCTATCAAGTGTGACAGTAAAGGGCCGGTGCTTTTTGGGCAAAACAGAAGAACAAAGAATGGTCGTATTTTTAAAATGTATAAATTTCGTTCTATGGTTGTAAATGCAGAAAGTATGGGAGCGGGATTGTTTAATTATGAGAATGATCCGAGAGTCACGAAGGTGGGCCGTTTTTTAAGAAACACAAGTTTGGATGAATTGCCGCAGTTGTTCAATGTAATTAAGGGAGATATTTCTCTCGTTGGCCCACGACCTTGTGTTGTTTACGAGTTGGGAGATTTTGATACTTTAAACAATACTTATAAAAAGCGATTTGAAATTAAAGGCGGAATTACCGGTTGGGCGCAGGTAAAGGGGCGAAACGAGAATTCCTGGCATGAAAAGGTTTTGTTGGATAACGAGTATATTGAGCGCTTCAAGAAACAAGGCTTATGGTTTGATTTCAAAATCTTATTTTTGACGGTAGTAAATGTTTTTAAGAGTAAAGATATCTACGAAGAGAAGGCAGATGAGAATTTAAGTGCGGAAGAAGCTGCTCAACTGGCAGAGGAAGAAATTATCCGTATTGCACATTTGCCGGATGAAGAGTTAGTGCCGATAACTGCAAAAATAAAAGAGGGAAGTATATGAAAACAGATGTAGCAAACAGATTGATATGGTTTAAAAAGGAAATTATTAATGTAAATGATGCAAAATTAAATTGTTTGGCGCCTACGGCACAGTTTGGGTTGAATGTGTTTGAGGGGATTCCTTGTTATTGGAATGAGGAGCGAAAGCAACTGTATGCATTTCGTTTGGAAGAACATTATGACAGATTGCTCCGTTCGGCGAAGTTGATACAGATTGATTGCCCTTATAGCAAGGACGAGTTAAAACAAGCGCTTATTGATGTTATAAAAGCAAACGAATATGATGAGAATTTGTCTGTGCGCCAAACTTTATTTGTGGACGGCTTTGGTTCTTGGGGATCGGAAGGCCCTGTTGAGATGTTTGTTGCGCCTATTCCTAAAAGAAAAACAAGCAGTGAATATAATAAAAAAGGTTTGAACTGTTGTGTTACGTCTTGGAGAAGAATTTCAGATGATACCATTTCACCCAGAATAAAATGTGGTGCAAATTATATCAACAGCCGTGTGGGGCAAAGAGAAGCTTTGCGCAACGGTTATGATACCTGTATTTTCTTAAATGATGCCGGTAAAGTGTCCGAAGGACCGGGATCCTGCTTCTTTATGGTGGTTAATGGAACTTTGGTTACTCCTTTGTTGACTGACAGTGTTTTGGAGAGTATTACAAGAGACACTATTATAAAATTGGCTGAAATGAGGGGGATTCCCGTAGTAGAGCGCACCATTGATCGCACAGAATTGTATACCTGTGATGAAGCATTTTTGTGCGGTTCTGCGATGGAAATTACACCGATTGTATCTATAGACAAGTATGTGGTTGGTACCGGCGAAGTTGGAGCTTTCACAGATAAATTACATAAGTTATATCTGGAAACTGTTAAGGGCGAAATGTCGGAAACCAAAGCGTGGGTAACTGCAATTTATGAAGGAGAATAGTATGGATATGCGGTATCAAGATGGTTTGGTTTCGGTTATTATACCGGTCTATAATGCAGAAAAATATATTGATAAGACTATTCAGTCTGTATTGGCACAAACTTATAAAGAATATGAAATTATTCTTGTAAATGATTGTTCAAAGGACAATTCGCTTCAAAAGATAGAGGCATATGCCCAAAATAATGCGAGCGTTAAAGTCTTTACATTGGAGAAGAATTCCGGAGCGGCAGTGGCACGTAATTATGGTTTGGATATGGCGCAAGGCCGTTACATTGCCTTCTTGGACAGCGATGATACATGGACTGAGGATAAACTGGAAAAACAATTATTGTTTATGAAGGAAAACGATGCGGCTTTTGTGTATTGTTCGTATGATATGGTGGATGCGGAAGGGAATCAAATCCGCAGAGGTATTCAGGTGAAAAATTGCACGAAATACAAGGATTTGCTGACCAAAACAATGATTTCTACCTCTACAGTACTGATTGATCGATATCAAACCAATACGGTATCTATGCCGCTTCGAAGAACGGGGCAAGATTACGCTTTTTGGATGCAATTGTTAAGACAATTTGATGCATACGGTATGCAGGAAGTGCTGACTCATGTGTGTAGAAGAAATGATTCATTATCTAAGAACAAGTTGCAGAATATACGTGATGTATGGGAAGTACAAACGAGACAAGAAAAGATTTCTAAAATTCTCGCCTTTTTTCACATAATTTGCTATGGATTTTATGCATTAAAGAAACGCTTTCTATAAGAAGAATATATGGAAAAGGATTTATTTTATGTCAATATACAATAAATTGATAAATGGTACTGAAAAAATAGCTGTAATAGGATTGGGTTATGTGGGTATGCCTCTTGCGGTTGCTTTTGCGGCGAAGGGTATAAACGTTATAGGATACGATTGGAATCAAGAAAAAATCAATGTGTATAAAAATGGTATAGATGTCACAAAAGAAGTGGGCGATGATGTTATCAAAAAGTCTACGGTAGAGTTTACTTGTGATGAGAGTAAATTGAAATATGCGATGTTTCATATTGTAGCAGTGCCTACACCGGTAAATGCAGATCATACACCTGATTTAACGCCTGTAATAAGTGCGAGCGAAGTAATAGGGCGTAATTTATCAAAGGGTGCGATTGTAGTTTATGAGTCAACTGTGTATTCCGGTGTGACGGAAGATGTGTGCATACCGGTTTTGGAAAAAGTGTCCGGATTGAAATGCGGAATAGATTTTAAGGTGGGATACAGTCCTGAACGTATTAATCCGGGAGATAAAATTCACCGTTTAGAAAATATTGTTAAGATTGTATCCGGTGTGGATAAAGAAGCGTTAGAGGATATTCAGGCTGTGTATGATTTAGTTATTGAAGTGGGGACCTACCCTGTTTCTAATATTAAAACGGCTGAAGCAATTAAAGTTGTTGAGAATAGCCAAAGAGACATCAATATTGCTTTTATGAACGAATTGGCTATTGTTTTTGACCGTATGGGCATTGATACCAATGAAGTGGTTGATGGTATGAATACAAAGTGGAATGCGTTAAAGTTCCGTCCGGGACTTGTGGGTGGCATTGTATCGGTGTAGACCCGTATTATTTTACTTACGAAGCGGAGAAGTTAGGCTATCATAGTCAGATTATATTGAACGGACAAATCGTAAATGACAGCATTGGGCGTTTTGTTGCTGATGCTGCTATTAGAAAAATGATTGAGGTGGGACAGGCACCAAAGAAGTCAAAAGTGGTTATACTTGGTTTGACATTTAAAGAGAATTGTCCGGATATACGAAACAGTAAGGTTGATGATATTATCAAGAGATTGAGTGAATATGGAATCGAACCTATTGTCGTGGATCCTTGGGCAAATCAACAAGATACACGACGTGAATATGGCATTGAATTGGCAGAGATGAGTGAGGTCAAAGATGCGGATTGTGTGCTTGTTACAGTTGCACACGATATTTTTAAGAATATGCCTTTGCAGAAAATTAAAGAGTTATATAAAGAAGTTCCTGATTGTGAAAAGGTTTTGATCGACGTAAAAGGTATTTATAACATTACGGAACTTAAACAGTCCGGTATTAGTTATTGGAGATTGTAGGTTGCATGAAAAAAGCAAAAAAAATTGATATTAATAATGTATTCCAACTGCTGCTATTTGCATTACTGCCGGTTATTGATGTGTATCGCACATCGGGAGACAGTGAGCAGATAATGATTGCGACGCAGGGGATTGGGTTTGTTGTTGCGGGAATACTGATTGTACATTGCGATATTAAGAGTTTTATAAAATGGTACAATTTTATCTGGCCTTTGATTTGTTTGGGCGGATTGTATGCGATTCATATTATATATACTAAATTAACTTCGGCATTATTTTATCAAAAAGAATGCTGGTTAATTTGGGTTGATTTTTGTTTGTATGCCATGGTTTTATCCAACTGCATAATCAGATGGATTAAAGAGAAGGAGAATTTAAAGACAAAAATCAAGGCGGTGATGAATTGGAGAAATTTGCCTGTTCTGTTTTGGCTGATATATGCTGTATTGGCTACATTGGCAGACGAAAGAATATATAGACCCGGTTTAGAACTGCTATATTTTTTGCCTTTGTTTACGATTGTATACCGCAAAGAGGAATATAAAAATTTATATCACAACTTAACGAATGGAGTTTTGGTTGGATTTTGGCTTGTTCAGAGTATGGCATTTCTACGCAGGCCGTGGGTAGACGGAATGTTACGATATTCCGGAATGTACACAAATTGTAATCATTATGATGCAATTTGTTTATTTGTGATGTTGATTTTGCTGCTTAAATTAACGGAAACAAGACGAATAAAAACAATGAGATGCTGGGAATATTGGTTTTGGCTTTTACAATATGGTATGGTAGTTTCATTTATCATCTTGTCGGTTGGAAGAATATCCATGATTTTGGCAGGTGTAGAAACCATTGTATATATAGTATTCGTACTTGCTTTATTAGAACGAAATAAGCTTAAAAAGATATGCTGTATCACGTTGAATTTAATATTGGCGGTTGCAATTATGCTTCCTATAATGTTTGTTTCAGTATCATATATTCCAAGAATTGTAAAGCGACCTTATGTATATGGTGTTGAATATGATAAAGTAGGAGATTTAAATGATTCATCAAATTATGTTTCGCTAAAAGAATTTGCATTACATTTTGGTGAAAGACTGGCGCTTCTTGTTTTTGATTATAGTGATGTTTTAGAAGAGGAAGAAACTGCTGAAGCAAATGCGGTTTTTGAGCCGGGATGGGAAAATAAAACCTACTTTGTTGACTATCAGAATTATAATTCTGTAGACTTGCGTTGGGGTATTGGATTGACCTTTTTAACTAATCTTAACATGGAAGGACATACGACCGACGAGTGGTTATTGTGGGTATCGGCAGTTGAGCAGTACATTCATTCACACAATATATTTATTATGGAAGCATATATTTATGGAATTCCGGCGGGTATTTTCTTTTTGCTGTGGATGCTTATTCTTATGGTAAGAAGTATAAAATATGTTTTTAAAGAACGAAATAGTATCTATGCAGTATTTGCGTTGGGGATATTATTTGTCGTGCTGATATTCGGAAGTTTTGAAATGAATTGGCAACCGGGGCAACTTCATTGGTTCGCACTATTTTTGGTAACAAGCATTCTTATACAACCGAAGGTGATGGATATGAAGCAACATGGTTCGATATATTGTTTATATCAATTAAATAAAGAGGCTGATATTAAATTTCCGCAAGGAATTATTAAACAATGGAAAACGGAAGGGTATGCCTATAGTTCAAAAAGGTTTCGTAAAGAAAGACGTCTATTTATAGCAATGTGTATGTATATGATTGAAACCCGTGGTAAGTATACTATTTGTTGTTTGGATGATGACAAAGGCATGGTTCACTATTCATTTGTTATACCATATTGTAAAAAATTTTCATTTATCAAGAAGAAAGATTACCTGTTAGGTCCTTGTTTTACCAGGGAGGATTGTAGGGGAAAACATATATATCCCAATATGCTGATGCATATCTCAAAGGAAATTCTCGAAGCAAATCCTGAGGCAGATATTTATGTTTTAATTCGTGAAGAAAATAAAGAATCATTAAAAGGTATTGCAAAGACAGAATTTAAAATGGTAGGAAAATGTACGAAAACGCATATCTTAAAATATTACAAGATGTGTTAAAAAATTATAAGAAATCCGGCAGATAGAGGTAAATTTTATGAAAATGTTGGTTTTGGCTGCAGCATATCCAATGCCTAAAGAGCCAATCGCACTTATGTATATTCATACGAGAAACTTGTATTATCAAAACAATGGATTTGATGTTACTGTTTTGAATTTTTCGGCGTCAAAAAGTTATGAATGGGATGGATTGAAGGTTTTGTCGTTGGATGATTATAAAAAAATAACCGATGATTATGATGTGCTGTTGGTTCATGCTCCTAATATCAGAAATCATTATATCTTTTTAAAAAATTATGAGAAAAGATTTAAAAATATTGTTTTCTTTTTTCATGGTCATGAGGTTTTGGATATTAATAAAGTGTATTCAAAACCGTATCCGTACGTAAAAAGTAATAAACTCAAGGAGTGGGCACAGTTTATATATGATAGTTTAAAATTAAAGCTGTGGCATAATTATTTTCCGAAAATCGCAAGTAAATCTAACTTTGTATTTGTTAGTAAATGGATGTTGAATGAATTCAAAAAATGGGTAAGGCTTACAGAAGAAGACTTACAAGATAATATTGCAATTACATACAACGGAATCGGAAAAAAATTCGAAGAATCAAAATATGATACATTTTGTGAAAAGAAATATGATTTTATTACTGTGCGAGGTGATTTGGATGGCTCTAAATATGCTGTAGATATTGTTTGCAAATTAGCTGTTGCGTATCCGGAATATAATTTCCTTTTAATCGGAAAAGGAGAGTTTTTTAAACATAATGAAAAACCTCAAAATATTGACTGGAAAAGTGAACATTGCAATCATGAAAAGATTATAGAGTATTTAAATCAAGCCAGATGTGCATTGATGCCGACAAGAACAGATGCCCAGGGAGTTATGGCATGTGAGATGGCAACATTCGGAATTCCGTTATTAACGTCTGATATTGAGGTCTGTCATGAGGTGTTTGAGGAATTTGGTAATGTTGCATACATTAGTAACGAAAATCCGATAGATGAATTTTTGCATAAATATCAGGAATGCTGTAAGAATCAAGATATTGAACGCAATAGAAAATACTATTCAGAGGAAACAATGAGCAAAGAAGTTAAATTGTTTCAAGAAATTTTGAGTGAAAACGTATAAAGGTATGTGTGGTTTAAAATGAAAAAAGTAATGTTGGTCTTTGGCACGAGACCTGAAGCGATAAAAATGTGTCCGCTTGTGAACGAATTAAAACAAAGAAAGCGTCTTAAGACTGTAGTATGTGTGACGGGACAACATAGAGAAATGTTAAAACAGGTATTGCAGACATTTTCTGTAGAGCCGGATTATGATTTGTCCGTTATGCGTGAAAAACAAACTTTGTTTGATATTACAATCACGATACTAGAGGAAATTAAAACTGTTTTAGAGAACGAATCACCGGATGTGGTACTCGTTCATGGTGATACGTCGACGACTTTTGTAACTTCTTTGGCGTGCTTTTATTTGCAGATTCCGATAGGTCATGTGGAGGCCGGATTGCGTACATATAATATTTATTCGCCCTATCCGGAGGAGTTTAACAGGCAGGCGGTAGGGATTATTTCCAAATACAATTTTGCGCCTACGGAAACGGCAAAAAATAATTTGTTGCAAGAAGGTAAGAAGGAAGAAAATATTTATGTAACAGGGAATACTGCAATAGATGCTTTAAAAACAACCGTACGTCCGGATTATAAGCATGAGCAGCTTCAATGGGTAGGAGATAGTCGACTTATTATGATTACGGCTCATCGAAGAGAAAATCTTGGGCAACCAATGCGAAATATGTTTCGAGCCATTAGAAGAATTCTGATGGAGTATGGAGATGTAAAAGCGATATATCCGATTCATATGAATCCTGCAGTACGAAAAATTGCACAGGAAGAATTGGGTGATTGTGAGAATATTAGAATCATTGAGCCTTTAGAAGTGTTAGATTTTCATAATTTTTTGGCTCGCAGTTATATGATATTAACAGACAGTGGCGGTATTCAAGAGGAAGCACCAAGCTTGGGTAAGCCGGTACTTGTTATGCGTGATACAACGGAACGGCCGGAAGGAATTGCTGCAGGGACATTGAAACTTGTGGGAACTGAGGAAGAGAATATATTTAAAAGTTTTAAAGAACTACTGGAAAATGAAGAGATATACAAAAGAATGGCTCAAGCAAGTAATCCCTATGGAGACGGATTTGCATCTGTAAAAATCGCAAATATAATAGAGAGTACTTTATTATAGTGCAGCGTGTTAAAATAAAAATATTCGATAATAGTATAATATATGGATAAAAAAATTAAGCATTTAGTTGTTGACATTTTAATATTTGGTCTGGGGACAATTGGTTCCAAATTGATCTTGTTCTTATTGGTGCCGCTATATACGATAACACTCACGGAAGCGGAATATGGAATTGCTGATTTGGTCTATACACTTGGTCAATTTGTTATGCCGGTTATATCTTTGGCAATTTATAATGCACTACTTCGTTTTGGAATGGGAAAAGACGAAAAAAGAGAAGATGTATTATTAAACGCGATGCTGGTTTGGGTGATTGGCTCCTTGGGTATGCTCTTGCTTATTCCATTTTTACACTTTTATGAAGCTATCAGTCCGTGGAAATGGTATTTGTATTGTTACATTGTGGTGTTTTTTGCGAACAGCAACGCAACGGCTTTTTTAAAGGCAAAGGGAAAGAATAAGATATATGCATTACTTTCCATAGCGCAGGCATTCATTTTGGTTTCATGTAGCATTTTGTTTTTAAACTATTTAAAATGGGGTGTTAGAGGATATTTATTAACATTAATCCTTTCGAATGGTATTATAGCTATAGTAGGAATGCTGTTTGGGGATGTTTATGGAGAACTGAAAAAAGCAAAATTTCATAAGACCTTATTGCGTTCAATGATAATATATTCTCTTCCTTTCGTATTGAATGATATTTCGTGGGGAATAATTCATTCGACAGATAAAGTAATGATTGAGATGATGTTGGGAGGCACCGTATTGGGTTTGTATACTACTGCAGCTAAGATACCATCACTCATAAATGTCATTACGACTATATTTACACAAGCCTGGACGCTTTCATCTATCAAAGAATATGAAAATGATAACGACGTAAATTATTATTCGAAAATATATAATGTTTACAGTGTAACAATGTTCGGTGCATGTATTGTGATTACTGCGGTTACAAAATTATTTATTCGTATATATGTGGGAGCGGACTTTTTTGAAGCCTGGAAATATGTTCCGCTTTTGATGGTAAGTGCAATTTTTCTTGGTATAGCAAGCTTTTTAAATTCTTTATATAGCGCAATGAAAAAGAGTAAAAATATGATGATTACCGCAACGATTGCAGCAGTAACTAATGTTGGTCTTAATTTTATTTTTATTCCGATATGCGGTGTATGGGGAGCTATTATTGGTACATTTGCTTCGTATTTGATATTAGCGATTATTAGAATGATTGATATATACAAATATCTTTCGATAAAATATAATGTTGTAAAACACATTGTTTTGAGTATTATTGTGTTGGTACAAGCATTGTTGGTGAGTATGGATATTTATGGTGAAATGGTAAGTATTATTGCAATGATAATATTTATAATTTACGCAAGAAAAGATTTGGTAAATATCGCTAAATTCAGTTGCGATTTCGTGAAGAACCTAATGAATAAAGTAAAACGAAAAAATAGTTTCAAATAATTTCTGCAGAAAGAGAAATGACCTTATGCAAAAGATTAAACAACAGATTGAAAAAGTAAAAACAAGTAAAATCTTTAACACCATATTAAATATTGTGTGGATTGCATGCTGTATTTTTTTCTTTATGAAGATGGTGTTAAATTTAGGTTACGTTTCTGAATCTTTGTATCAAACGCATCGAGATTATTTTTTGGGAATGGCGGTAAGTTTCTTTTTGCTGGCTGTATTGTTTTTACAACGTGTTAATTTAAAAAATATATGGGGATATATATTTGTTGTAATATATTGGTTTATTGCAATGCAATGGCTAAAAGCGAATGAAATGAACTGGGGCGAAGAACTTCAAAATGTTTATAAAATTCGGTGGCAATGCGGCGGACTTTTAGGAGTGGCCCTTATTGATGCAATAAGGTATAAAAAAATTGTTATAATAAAAAGCAGGAATTTATTTAGCAGCGGTTTATTTATTGTAGTTGCTCTGCTTGCATGTTTAATAAGTGGTTTTAAATACTATTCTTATGTTTTGCTTCTGCCAATTGTATACTTTTATTTGGTACAATTTTCAAAGTGTGATTGGCAAAAATGGATATTCAGTCTTACTGTAGGGTACTATTTTTCATTTGTTTATACAATGATTAAGTCTTTTCAGATTGCACCTTATACAGGAGAACGCTATTATGGCATATATATTAATCACGGTATGTTTGGTATTATGATTGGAGGAGCCTTTATATGTGCATTATGGTGGATTATAATGGCTTTTCAATGTAAGTTATGTGTTTGGAAAAGAATATTGGTGTGTTTTCCGGCAGTATTTTGCCTGCTGTGTCTGTTTATGAATGGCGCAAGAGTGGCCGAACTGGCAGTGATAATAACTACAGTAGTTGCATTATGCTTCTGGGGCGGTAAAGGTGGGAAAAAACACATTTTGTATAGAACGGCTTATGTTGTATCTGCCGTGCTCATATGTTTCATTGGATTTATAATTATTTTATCGGTTCTGAACAATTATGATCGTGAAAATTTGGAACTGTTTATTGAAAACGAAGTACTTAGAGAAAAAGTATTATATTGGTATGGAAGAGCGTGGACATTGTTTAATGCAGAGTCGATTTACGGCGTATTTGAAGAAGGTAGTATTATGAATGCACTGGATCGTTTTTCGTCATCGAGACTTTCCATTTTTACTATGTATTTACGTGATTTGAATTTATTAGGGCATGAGAATCTTTATATTCAATTGAAGGATGTACCGGTTTTACATCCGCATAATACTTTTATATATTGGTTATATGGTTTGGGCGTTGTGCCAGGAAGTTTTTTGATTGTATGGAGTATTTCATATATATGGAATGCGGCGCGTAAAGCATTCAATGAAAAAGAGATATATATGTTTCCTTTTCTTTGGATTCTCTATTTTTCAGCAGCCAGTTTGAATGAAGATATTTTGTGGGTTTATATTGTGGGATTTGTTCTTTTAATTTTACAGTATCCTCTTTTAGTAAATATGAAGGAATCTAACTAAGCGGAGTTTATATGAAAGAAGTATCAAAAAAGAGTGTGAAATTTATATTGATTTTTTTGTGTGGCATATTAACAGGCTTTATATTGATGGTACTTTCTTTTTGCTTACCCGAAGAACCAATGCAAAATCATTTGCGAGAGTCTATCCCAACATTAACTAAGTATTTGGGGACGTCGGAGATGATAGTAGGTTATCAGTCATCTTTTGACGGTAGTTTTACGGATGGTCTTATGCTTCAAAATGCTGTTTATGATGAAGGTCATACATTGCTTGAAAAAGCAATGGGAATATATCGTAATGGTTGGGAAAATGACTTGTGGTATCCGCGCGAGACGCTGGTTGAGTACTTAAATGGTGTTGCAACGGAAGAATATAGTTATGCACGTTACTGGCATGGGTATTTGGTGGTATTAAAACCAATGTTGATGTTCTTTAATTTGGAAGAGATATACTTTTTTAACCAAATTATGCAAGCGTTATTATTGCTGTTTGTTGTAGGTGCATTGATAAAGAAAAATAAAACCAAGTATGCAGTTTGTTATGGAATAACATATTTATTTTTGGTTCCGGTAGTGATGCCTATGACTCTTTCGCTATCAATATGTTTTTATTTGTATTTAATGATTAATTGTTTACAGATGTGCTTACATGATAAATGGGAAGAAAAAGGGTGGTATGCATATGTATTCCTTGTTATAGGTATGGTAACTTCTTATGTAGACTTTTTAACCTATCCTATTGTTACTTTAGGAATTCCTATGGTAATGTACTTTGTTTTATCCAAGGGTGATAAAATAAAACAAATGCTGGGTAAAGTAATAGCTTATTCCGTAACCTGGGGCATTGGATATATCGGCATGTGGGCGTCAAAATGGTTAATTGGTAGTCTTGTCTTAAAAGAGAATATTCTGCAGGATGCGGGTAATACCTTGGCACAGCGCGTGGATGCAATTACTTATGATTCACGTCTATTGTCCTTTGTCAGTGTAGTATGGTATAATATGAAAATGTATAAGGCGCTACCCTATATTCTTTTGGTTGTGGTGTTGCTAGTTTCGGTTGTTGTACTGGCAATAAAATACCCTGTTGTAAAGAATAAAAAGCAAATGCTGATGGGATGTTTACCATATATTGTTATTTCATTAATGCCTTTTGTATGGTATGCGGTTGCGTTGAATCATTCGGGTGAGCATTATATGTTTACATTCCGTGCATTAATTGTTATGGTGTTTGCAGGGAGTTGTATGTTGATGAATTTTTTTGACTATAATAAGAAAAATACAGGTAAGAAGGAAAAAACATCTGAAGAGAGGAAACACAATGGATAAAATTGCAGTATTAATTCCTTGTTATAATGAGGCGAAAACAATTGAGAAAGTAGTGAAAGACACAAGGGCAGCTTTGCCGGAAGCTGTTATTTATGTATATGATAATAATTCTACGGATGAAACTGCTAAAATAGCTGCTGAAGCGGGAGCTGTTGTGCGTCATGAATATCAGCAGGGAAAAGGAAATGTAATTCGTACTATGTTTCGCGAAATTGATGCACATTGCTATATTATGATTGATGGTGATGATACGTATCCTTTAGAGTTTGCAAGGGAGATGGCAGATGCAGTATTGGAGCGTAACGCAGATATGGTAATCGGAGACAGATTGTCTTCTACGTACTTCCAGGAAAATAAACGTCCGTTTCACAATTTTGGAAACAGTCTTGTGAGAGCGGGCATTAATCAACTTTTCGGTTGTAAAATTAAGGATATTATGACCGGTTATCGTGCGTTTGGCTATGGATTCGTGAAAACATTCCCTGTTTTATCGAAGGGATTTGAAATCGAGACAGAGATGACAATTCATGCAGTATCTAATAATATGGCTATTGAGAATGTGGTTGTAGAATATCGTGACCGCCCTGAAGGTAGTGAGTCTAAGTTAAATACCTATTCGGATGGAATGAAGGTTCTCTTTACAATGGTGAAGTTGTATAAAAATTACAAGCCGTTGGGATTTTTTACTTTGTTGTCTGTATTGCTCACACTGTTATCTGTAGGGTTTATGGTGCCGGTTATTATTGATTTTGTTAATACAGGATTGGTAGAACGATTCCCAACTTTGATCGTATGTTGTTTTGTTGAGTTGGCGGCAATTCAGTCATTCTTTGCTGGAATGATTCTTTCAGATATGACGATTAAGAATCGAAGAGATTTTGAATTTAGAAGAAACCTGATTCAAAAAGATTTGAATAAAGACAAATAGTTTAGAAATTGAAAGATAACAATAATAAAAAGCAGGCTTAGATTCGCTGGTTTCAGAGAATTTAAGCCTGCTTTTTATTATTTTAAAATATTATTTTATACGTGCATTAATGCATTCTGAAATTCGATTTGCTATCATTGTGCGCCCTTCTTCGTTGGGGGTGATTCCGTCGGACATTAAATATTGATCGGCGGTTTCTTCATTAATATTTATACCATAAAAATTATCTAAATAAGATACACCATAATTTTGAGCCTGTACTTGCAATGTGGTTTGGCAAGTGGGTAAATTTCCCCAGCCTAAGTCTGCGATATCGCAACCTTCTTTTGAACCATCTTCGTTTATTACATAGCAGAAGGTAGGGGCAATTAACATATGCTGCATATGCGGATAATTGATTGGATAACGTTCGTAACTTCCGGTAAATCCGCCTTCCATAGTGGTGATTTCATATATACTGAGGTGACTGCTTATAGGATTGCCAGCTAAATAGTCGTGTCCGTCATAGTAAATTAATAATAAATCAATTTTATTAAAATCAATTGATTGCAATTCGTCAAGAATTTCTCTGTAATGTTCTTTGTCGTAATCCTCCGATAACAATTCAAGCGCGTCTTCTTGCAATTGCCAGTTGTTTGACTGAATGCTGTCAGATAACCAGAAGAAGCAAAATGCATCAGCAGGAAAAACGGTTAAGATTTCATCACGTGTACTGGATATGGCGCACATAAAGGAATTATCAAAAGCACAATTGTATACATTGGCACCCGTTTGTTCTTCTACAAGTTCAGCTATGTTTGTACCACCCTTGTCATAAGCGACGGTGTCGTTTCCTAGGATAAGAATGTCAAATTCACCATCGTAATTATTGTCTTTTAATCTGGAGGGATCCATAAAGAATACAAAGTCTTCCGGCTCTGTATCTACGTTAATATTTTCATCGATGATGAATTCTTCGCCGCGGTTCCATTGTATCAGTTTCACGATTCCTATTACAGCAATAATCAAAATTACAATGCCCAGAATGATGGGAATAATTTTGGAGAAATTGAATTTCTTAAGTTTGGTCTCTTGTGTAGGCTCTTTGTTTTCCATATAATCGGCCTCTCTTTCTGTTTTATGTATGTTACAAAAGTATAACCCTTAACATGAGAATTATTCTACTATTCTTTGACGTAAAAGTCTAGTGAAATAAAAAAGTATTGTTTGCGTATTTTTATTATGATAAAATTTGAGATAAGCTTAAACAAAGGCTTTAATTGAGGTGACGGTATGAAAAAAAAGACTGTGTTTTATGCAATGATTTTTGTTCAAATTTTTATATTAACGGTATTAATTATTTTTGCAATAAATAAGAAGCAGAATATGTATGAATTTGTGTCCGACGAATTGGTATATGTTGAAGATGAGGGAGAGGGACAGATTGTTTTGACGCCACATCTTACTTTGTCCAAGGGTAGTTACAGTATTTTTGCAGAGTATCAATTAAATGGAACAGAAGGCTTTTTTTCAATTGTGAGTTATGGGAAAGAAAGCGAAGATGTTTTGACGAATAGTAGTGTGGAGTTAAGTGAAGGTAACCATATATTACAGAATGATTTTGGTGTACGTTGGAAACTTGAAGGAGTATCACTAAAATTTCAAACGCTGACAGAGGAAAGTATAAATGTTAAACGTGTTGGGATTGTGGAAACAAATGCCTTTTTGATGCAAAGTATAATATATTTGTTTGTTTTTTTTCTTTTGATTGACGTTATTATAATTTATTTATCATTTCAAAAAGATTCTCATGCAAAAGCAGAGAGACTTGATAACAAAGAATTGGGGACGATTGCATTGATTGCTTTGCTCGCAAGTCTTCCTCTGGGGTTAAATTATCTGCTAAACGGACAAGATATGGAATTCCATCTTTTGCGTATCGAAGGCTTATATGAAGCATTGCGTTGCGGACAGTTCCCGGTACGCATACATCCTAATTATATGGAGGGATACGGATATCCTACGGGTATCTTTTATCCGGAATTATTTTTGTATTTTCCGGCTTTGTTAAGGATGCTGGGGGTGCCGTTGATGCATGCCTATAAGTGGTTTGTTTTGGTACAAAATATTGCTACTGCTTATGTTGCATTATATTCCGGTAAAATATTATTTCAGAAGAAAACAAGTGCGACAGTGTTTTGTCTTGTATATACACTGGCACCGTATCGGTTGATTAATGCTTATTATCGTGCTGCGGTAGGGGAAAGCCTTGCGATGATATTCTTGCCGCTTATTGTAGCTGGCTTATATTTATTATTGGCTGAGAGAGAAATTGAGAAAAAAGCGATTCGACAGGCAATTGTGTTATTGGTAATCGGCATGACGGGAGTTTTACAGTCTCATATTTTAAGTTGTGAATTGATTGCAATTTTTGTGGTTGGAGTGATTTTGCTTTGTTGGAAACGCTTCTGGAGAAAAAAAGTTTGGCTTTCTTTGGCGGGCGCTGTGGTAATAACTGTTTTGTTGAATCTATGGTTTTTGATTCCTTTCGTTTCGGCAGCCGGGCTTGAGATAAAAGTGTTGCTGATGACACCCGGAATTCTGACGCATCAGGGTTTGAATCTATGGCAACTGTTTGCTTTTTTGCCGGAAGCATCCGGGCATTCCATGTCGCTGCAGGAAGGAGTTGCAGGGGAGATGCCTTTCCAACTTGGTTGGGCAGTAGTGTTACTTATGTTGTTTGCATTATATAGCATTACTAAGATGTGGAAAGACCGAAAAGAGAGCGGAAACGGATTAGGCGTAGTTGCAACATCCCTGGGAATGCTTGCTCTTTGGATGACAACGCATTTGTTCCCTTGGGATGTGGTGGGGCGTATTCCCAAAATTGGGAAAATACTGAATACAGTTCAGTTCCCTTGGAGATATCTTGGAATTGCAACCATTCTCCTGATGATAGCAGGGTTAATTGCAATACAATTATGGCAGGACCAGAAAGTAAGGCAGACAGTATTGACTGCTGTGTCCGTGGTGTCTGTAGTGACTGCGTTGTGGTTCTTCCAAAGTATGATTGGCAATGCAGATTATTATTCGGTCTATGATGGTGCGGGATTGGATTCGTATGCGTTGGTAGGCGAAGAATATTTGTACCAGGGTACGGATTTGGATTTGTTGAGGGAACGTGCAAACAGGGAAGATTGGTATGTGCAATCCGGTACGAATGTTGTTTGTGCCATTGAACCTGTTGAAGATAAGACAGATTATCGTTTGCCCCTTTTATACTATCCTTGGTACGAGGCAAAAGACGTATCAACAGGGGAAAAGATAAATATTGTTAAAGGCGAAAATAATGTAGCATTTCTTGAACTGTCCGAAGATTACAGCGGCGCGGTAAAAGTATCGTTTGAAGAACCTATTGTATGGAAGGTTGGAAATGTGATGTCGATTATAACGTTAATTTCGCTCATGGTTTGCTTATATATCGGTCGGCGTAAGAAAGTGCAATCTTGTGCCGGGAAAGCGGATTAATACAATTGCTTAGGAGAATTTCGCGCTCGGCGAGCGAGTATTTGATATATTTTTCATAAGAAACGGATAATTCAGAAAGGCGGTTATCGCAGGCAGGACATTGCTTGCGGTGACCGCTTAAAATATGTATTCGGTTGCATTTTGAGCAAAAATGAAGATACAACATAAGATAAATCTCCTTTCAGGCTATTGTTCATCTCATTTGTATCTTGCATAAAAATAATCTTCTTTTGTGTTATTGCAGCAATTATTATGTCATTTTTTGCGATGGAAGTCAATTGAAAAAAACGGGTTATTTCGACCCTTTCCAACTCCTGCGAAATTCACCGGGGGAAATGCCTTCGATTTTTTTGAATAATCTTGCAAAATAGTTTGGATCATCTATACCGCATTCGTTTGCAATTTGTTCAACAGACAAATCTGAGAAACGTAAAAGATGCTTGGCGTGGGTGATTTTTTGTTGTTGCAAATATGTGTTGACGGTAGTTCCGTAATGTTGCTTAAAACGTCGGGTTAAATAATATTTGTCAATGTAAAAGAGTTTGGATAATTCTTCCAAAGTTATTTTGTCGCAAAAATGCTCATCTAAATATTTCTTGATTTCAAGTAAAATAAGTGATTTTTGCGGAATTGTTTTGTAAGAATCACGATTCTGACAGTCATTCATAATTTGCGCAAGGAGCCCTGATAGCTTCTCGCTGATAAACATGTCACGCACGTTGTTTTCCAAGGCGGTAAGTTCCTGCAATTCGTTTAGAATGTTTTCATAAACATTGACATACAGAGGATGAAAGATGGGGGAGGTGTTTTCGTCAACAAATTTGGCATGTATCGCTTTTAGGTTTGGACCGTCAAAATGCGCCCACTGAAGACACCATAAGTCATCGGAGGTCTGGTGGGAATAAGTTTTATGGCAGTCTAAAAAAACGCAGTCGCCGGCGGAAAGCGTATAAGTATTATCTTCATATGTCAAAGTCCCAGAACCTGATTGCACATAGAAAAATAGAAAGGATGACAGGCGGGAACGTTTGCTGGTATGCGTAGATAAGGCTTGCAGGTGTCCGATTTCCTGCAAATATGTTAAATTGTTTTTGGCAAAAGCGGACGGCGTATATAGGACACGGTTGGAATTTACCATTTTGTCCTGTGATTGTGTTTTTGTCATAAAAAAACAACTCCAAACTATTGAAAAATAAGGATTTTATTAAGAATATCATAAAAGTCAATTTTGTGCTAGTAGAAAACAATAATAACACTGAATATTGCGTTAAAAGAGGTATAAAATAGCAACAGTGGCAATTTGACCTATATTTTTAATTTGAGAAAAGAGGATGAAACAATGGCAAAAAAAGCATTGATTACAGGGATAACAGGGCAGGATGGTTCTTATCTTGCGGAATTTTTATTAGAGAAAGGATATGAGGTGCACGGAATTACCAGACGTGCATCCATTGCAAATACAGGTCGTATTAATCATTTGATTGAAGCGGGCAGTATTAAGCTTCATGACGGCGATTTGACGGACTCTTCTTCGCTGATTCGTATCATTCGCATGGTAGAGCCGGATGAAATTTATAATTTGGCGGCTCAGTCCCACGTGCAGGTGTCTTTTGATGTGCCGGAATATTCCGGGGATGTGGATGCTTTGGGCGTTTTGCGAATTTTAGAAGCTGTAAGAATGCTTGATTTAACTAAGAAAACAAGAATTTATCAGGCTTCTACGTCGGAGCTTTACGGTAAGGTGGAAGAAGTTCCCCAGAAGGAAACTACGCCTTTTCACCCTTACAGCCCTTATGCGGTTGCAAAACAGTACGGTTTCTGGATTACGAAAGAGTATAGAGAGGCTTACGGAATGTTTGCGGTTAACGGTATTTTATTTAACCATGAATCCGAGCGTCGCGGCGAAACATTTGTTACCCGTAAAATCACTTTGGCAGCAGGCCGTATTGCGGAAGGATTACAGGATCATTTGGAGCTCGGCAATATGGACTCCCTCCGCGATTGGGGATATGCTAAGGATTACGTGGAATGTATGTGGATGATGCTTCAACACGATACGCCGGAGGATTTTGTTATTGCTACAGGCGAACAGCATACGGTTCGTGATTTTACCGAGAAGGCATTTGCGGCTAATGGCATTACCATTCGCTGGGAGGGAAGCGGATTGGATGAGAAGGGTTATGATGCTGCTACCGGTAAGATGCTGGTGTGCGTAAACCCTGCGTGGTTCCGTCCGACTGACGTGGACAACTTATGGGGGGATCCGACCAAGGCAAAAACCGTATTGGGTTGGAATCCTCAGAAGACAACTTATGCGGAATTGGTTCGTATTATGGCAGAACACGACAGAGCACTTGCGAAGAGAGAGGCGGCGCTAAAGAGAGCAACGCAGGTGTAAAAGAGCGTTTAAAAGTTAAAAATTGAAATCTAAAATCGATGACGGGTTAGAATTTTTAGAAAATGTACGGAGAAATCAATATGATGGATTTAAATGCGAAAATATATGTGGCAGGACATCGCGGAATGGTTGGTTCGGCGATTGTCAGAGAATTAGAGCGGCAGGGATATACAAACATTATTACAAGAACCCACGCGGAGCTTGATTTGTGCCGTCAGGATCAGGTAGAGGCCTTTTTCGAGGCGGAGAAACCGGAATACGTATTCTTGGCAGCTGCTAAGGTGGGCGGTATTGTGGCAAATCAAAGCGCTTTGGCTGATTTTATGTATGAAAATATGATTCTTGAGATGAACGTCATTCATTCGGCTTGGAAGAACGGATGTAAAAAACTGGAATTCTTAGGTTCATCCTGCATTTATCCCAGAATGGCACCTCAGCCGATGAAGGAGGACTGTCTTTTGACGTCCGAGTTGGAGAAAACGAATGAGGCTTACGCCCTTGCTAAAATTTCCGGCTTGAAGTATTGTGAGTTTCTTAATAAACAGTACGGTACGGATTATATTTCGGTGATGCCTACAAATCTGTATGGTCCCAATGATAATTATCATCCGACTCACAGCCACGTGCTTCCGGCGTTGATTCGTCGCTTCCATGAAGCAAAAGAAGCCGGTGCGCCGAGTGTAACTTGCTGGGGTGACGGAAGTCCTTTAAGAGAGTTTCTTTATGTGGATGATTTGGCCAACTTGTGTGTTTTCTTAATGAATCATTACAGTGGTGATGAAACAGTGAATGCAGGTACAGGCAAAGAACTGTCGATTAAGGAGTTAACGGAATTGGTAGCCAAAGTAGTGGGCTATGAAGGCGAAATTCTTTGGGATACCACCAAGCCCAACGGAACACCCAGAAAACTTTTGGATGTATCCAAAGCGAAGTCCCTCGGATGGACCTATAAAACGGAACTGGAAGAAGGAATTCGGTTATCCTATGAAGACTTTTTGAACAATCCTATGCGTGCAGAACGCTAAGGTAGAATGAAAGAAAAAGCATAAGTTTAGATTTGCAATAATAACACGGAGGTTGCTATGAATATTGTACTTTTATCCGGAGGTTCGGGCAAAAGGCTTTGGCCCTTATCAAATGATATAAGATCAAAACAGTTTATCAAAATTTTTAAAGGTGCGAATGGCGAATATGAGTCTATGGTTCAGCGTATGTACCGTCAGATTCGCCTGATTGATGCGGATGCCAAGGTTACCATAGCAACATCCAAGAATCAGGTTTCTGCAATTCATAACCAGCTTGGGAATGATGTGGGGATTTCATTGGAACCCTGCCGTCGGGATACTTTTCCGGCCATTGCCCTGGCGACAGCTTATTTGCGTGATGTACAGGGTGTTTCAGAGGATGAGGCGGTTGTAGTATGCCCCGTGGATCCTTATGTGGATGAAAGCTATTTTAAGGCGTTGAAATCTCTGGGAGAGTTGGCAGCAGATGACGAGGCGAATCTTGTGTTGATGGGGATTGAGCCTACATATCCCAGTGAAAAATATGGTTATATTATTCCGCGAAGCAAGGAACAGGTCAGTCCTGTAGATACTTTTAAGGAAAAACCGGATGTGGAAACGGCCAAAGATTATATTTCCAAGGGTGCTTTATGGAATGGCGGCGTATTTGCATATAAGTTGGGTTATGTTTTAAAACGTGCCCACGAATTGATTGATTTTACGGACTATTATGATTTGTTTAATAAATACGATACGTTGACCAAAATCAGTTTCGATTATGCCGTGGTGGAAAAAGAAGACGATATTGCAGTTATGCGTTTTGCGGGAGAATGGAAAGATTTAGGCACATGGAATACCTTGACAGAAGCAATGGAAGAACCGATTGTCGGAAAAGGTATTATGGACGAAACCTGCGAAAACGTTCATGTGATTAATGAATTGGATTTGCCGCTTTTATGTATGGGACTAAAGGATGTGGTGGTTTCTGCAAGTCCTGACGGTATTTTGGTTTCGGATAAAAATCAGTCAAGCTATATTAAGCCTTATGTGGATAATATTGAAGGGCAAATTATGTATGCCGAGAAATCCTGGGGGAGCTATCGGGTTATGGACGTGGAAGAAGAGAGTATGACGATTAAGGTGACCTTAAAGGCAGGGCACCAAATGAATTATCACAGTCATGAGCGTCGTAACGAGATGTGGACCATTATTTCCGGCGAAGGAAGAACGATTGTTGATGGTATGGAGCAGTCCGTTAGTGCCGGGGATGTCATTACGATGCAGGCCGGATGTAAGCATACTGTTATTGCCGATACGGAATTGAAATTAATTGAGGTCCAGTTGGGCAGGGAGATTTCTGTAGATGACAAAAAGAAACACGAACTTGACGTCTGAGGAGAGTTTTGACGAAGTGAATATAGAGGCTGTTTTACAACCTTTCAAATTGAGACCGTCTTGCAAAGACTATTTATGGGGCGGCGAACGTCTGGAGAAAGAGTACGGAAAAGATTATGGTGTCAGCCCGTTGGCAGAAACATGGGAGTGTTCCATGCACCCGGATGGTGTGAGCATTATCGATAGCGGTGCATTAAAAGGAATGCACCTTGATGTGGCTATCAGGCAATATCCACAAATGCTTGGAACGCATCCAAAGGCAATCTGTGGCGAAGGTGAATTGCCGGTGCTTATTAAGTTAATCGACGCAGGACAGGCTGCTTCCGTGCAGGTGCATCCGGATGATACGTATGCAAGAATACATGAAAACGGTGAAAATGGAAAAACGGAAATGTGGTATATCTTGGATGCCAAGAAAGATGCCAGGCTTGTGTACGGTTTTCATCAGGATATGGACGCAGAAACCATTAAAAAAGCGGTAAAAGAGAATTGTATTGAAAAGTACTTGCAAAAAGTACCGGTACAAAAAGATGACGTCTTTTATATTGAACCCGGGCAGGTTCATGCAATCGGCAAAGGAATATTACTTGCGGAAATACAACAGAATTCCAATGTCACTTATCGATTGTATGATTATAACAGAGAAGATCAAAATGGTAATTTAAGGGAGTTGCATCTTGAAAAGGCTTTGAAGGTGGCAAATTTGCAGAAAAGTGAGACACCGAAACAACCTATGCGCGTATTGAAATATCAGCCCGGATGTGCGATGGAGCTTTTGTGTCGTTGCAAGTATTTTCAGGTGGAAAGAATGTTTGTAAATGTGCAAAGTACAAAGGGTGTAAATGCGGTTGTTGCCGACAAGGAATCTTTTGTGATTCTGCTATGTATAGACGGAGAAGGTGTGTTAGAGCGTATCGATAAATTAGAAGTAAAGAAAGGAAGTTGCGTTTTTATTCCTGCGAATTGTGGGCAACTTAAATTAAAAGGAAAAATGCAATTGTTAAAAATCAGATGTTGACAGAGTCCTGTGATAATGGGCTCTGTTTTTAATTTTGGATAAAAGATACAAAGGGGATACATATTTTACCATATAATAAACAAAGAAAAGATATTGAAAGCTGAAAGTGTGCGTGGTATAATATTACGCAAATGTTACAATGCAGGTAAAGTGGCTATAAAGTTATAAAGGATTGATACAATGATTAAAAGAGATTTAAATTTAGAAGAGTTGGAATGGTCTGATGATGAGGAATTTGACATCAATGAAGAAACATTGGTGCGTTCAACGGTAGAGACATTACAGGGGGATAACGTGGATCCTGTGGATGTGGAAGCGACCAAAGTAATTCCTGCTGCAGTGATTAATGCGCGAGTGAGTACAAATACTGCGTCATCGCAGGTGCAGGATTTGTTGGATATTATTGATGCGCAGGAAGAGAATACCGGAAATATTCCCGATATTACAGAAAATTTGGGAAATATCCGAAGCGAAAAGTTAGATCTTGGCGTGACAAGAGTGATTCCGACTATGGCAGCAGATGTGGAAGATGTTATGCTGACAGAAGAAGAAGCGGCAGAATTGGGTGATTTATCATATCATGATGATGTTATAAACCCCAGAAGGACAGGCTCTGCACCGAAGAAAAATCCTGAACAGGTAAGAAAACAATCAAGTGTAAATAAAACAGGGCATAAAGCAAAACCTAAAACAGGAAGTGCTAAAAATATTAAAGTGCAACGCAAGAAGAAAAATGCGTTTGAGCGTTTTGTTTTAAACTTGTCATGGATGGATGCGGTTATCGGTTTGACTGGTGTTCTGGCAGCTGTAATTCTTGTATTTGTGCTTGTATTTTGGAATGATAACCACAACAGAGTTGAGGATTTGGGTGAGTTTACATCAATTGGTATGCAGTTGAGTGATTTGGATACTATTGGTCGAAATGGTATTAACCGTATTGTATCTACCAGTGGTGGCGATGTGATTGGTGAAGCTTTTATTCCTTCGGAAGAAGGCGAAGAGGAAGCTGTTATGGTTTCGGTAAGCTTTACTTCTATTGAGAAAGACCTTAAGATCAAATTCAGCGATAAGAGTAATGATAAGCTTTTGACCGGTGTAGCATTCGAGCTAGAGGTTGTTACGCCGTCAAACGAAACTTTGACATGGGTTGATGATGATAAAGACGGATTGATTTATCAGGACGGTTTAAAAGGCGGTGCCTATATGATTACCATTAAGTCTGTTGGTGATTTTTCTTTCCCGACAGATCCTACTAAAGTAATGGTAAAAGATAAGATTTCATATCAGGTAATCAATGTGCTTGATGAAATCAAAACAGAAGATGAAATTAACGTGGCAGTGGAAGATACCCAGGATAAGGATAATATCGAGCAGGAAACACTTCTTGCCGATACTGTAAAATGGGTGCCTTCGGAGAAAAAGCTGAGCTCGGGTGAAGACGGATATGCTCAGGTAGATAAGACTACTATTACGGACCCTATGACGTTGACAAGTGCGTCATTAGGCGGATTTAGAAAAGTAGATAATTTTTCGGAAGCGGCAATTACTGTTGAGGCAGGAAAAACTGCAACAGCAACAATTAGTGGAAGTGAAAATTTGACTGAGTTTTCGAAGTATGAGTATACATGGACTGCTTCAGAAGGTTTAACTGTAGTAGGTAATGGAAGAAGTGCTACAATTACCGCCGGAAACACAGCGGGAACAGGGACTGTGACGTGTACGGTTGTTAAGACCAAAGTTACAACTTCGGATAATAGTGAACCTTCTACGGATTCGTCATCAGAATCTTCTGAAACTAATCCGGCAACAGAGAATACACCTGCTCCGGCGTCGACAACGGTGACCGACACACATACTTTTAGTGTAACAATTACTGCACCTGCAGCAACAGGCTATGTAACGGGTGTTAAGATTGAACCTGCTACAGTGGAACTTAAGAAGGGTTCGACGGAAGGAACTACGTTAAAGGCGATTGTTACCGGTGAAGGTTCAGGATTTGATACGGGTGTGACTTGGACGTGCAGCGATACAAAGGTTGCAACTGTAGATGCAAATGGTGTTGTTAAACCTACAGCAGATGCTGTGGCGGGAAGTACGGCAACGATTACTGCGACGGCAAAGGGCGCGGATAAGGATGGAAAAACAGGAACAATTTCAGCAAAGTGTGAAGTTAAGATTGTTGTTGCCGGTGATTTGAGTCTTAAAGTAAATGCGGACAAAGCAGAAGTGCTTGTTGGTGAGACTTACACAATTGTTCCTACTGTAGAAAATTATAAGAGTGATAAAACTGTTAAATATACTGTAGATAAGGCGGATATTGCGACAGTAGATGATAAGGGTGTTGTAACCGGTAAAGCAAAGGGTACTGCAGTGGTTACAGTTACCACTGTTGAAAACGGCAAAGAGAACAAGCCTTTGACAGTGCAGGTAACAATTACTGTTAAACCTAATCCCAAGAAGGATACAACAACATTGCTGAAAGATGCTTCAGGTAAGCAGGTATATATTAAAGATGCCAGCGGTAAGTATGTTCAGGCAAAATGGGCAGACTACTATACTGCAACTGCATTTTATATTGAGGCAGAGCCTACTTACACTTACTACGGATGGCAGACCTTAAACGGCAAAACCTATTTCTTTGATGAGAACGGCAAAAAGGTAACCGGCGAACAGGTTATTTCCGGTGTGAAGTATAACTTTGCAAGTGATGGCTCCTTATCAATGAACGGCGGTGTGTTAGGTATCGACGTTAGTAAATGGCAGGGAACCATTGACTGGAATGCGGTTAAGAGTTCCGGAATTTCCTTCGTTGTTATCCGTTGCGGTTACCGCGGTTCTTCAACCGGTGTATTGGTAAAAGATCCTATGTTTGAAACAAACATTAAGGGGGCTACCAAGGCGGGCCTAAAAGTCGGACTTTACTTCTTCTCGCAGGCCGTAAACGAGAAAGAAGCTGTGGAAGAAGCATCAATGGCAATTGCATTGGCAAAGGATTATAAGATTTCATATCCGATCTTTATTGATACGGAATGGACCAGTGGCGGTAGAGCAAATGGTATCAGCAAGGATACGAGAACAGCAGTATGTAAGGCTTTCTGCGAGACCATTAAGAGTGCAGGATATACTCCGGGTGTATATGCATGTAAGAGTTGGTATCAGGATTCCTTAAATGTAAGTTCATTAAACGGATACAAGATTTGGCTTGCGCAATACGCATCGCAGCCTACGTATTCAAGCAGGTATGATATGTGGCAGTACTCCGATAAGGGTAAGGTAAACGGTATCAGTACCAATGTTGATATGAATATCAGTTATTTAGGATATTAAAGAAAAGGGCGGAGAATATTCTCCGCCCTATTTGTTTGCATATAAAAATGCATCATCAGAATTAAACGGATGATGCATTTATTTTTATCATATATTATTTTTTATAATAAAC
>CAZQBM010000002.1:0-75031 GCA_964591945.1 uncultured Lachnospiraceae bacterium
GCATAAATATATTATGAAAAAATATAAATTTGATAATACTGTTTTTGGTGAACATGTACTACAAATTACGGTTTTCTTGTCATTTTTAGTTTTTTTATCTTCCGCATTTAATTTTTATAAATCATCCACCGTAATTGTAATCAATGCATTCTCATCTTCGCCCAAACCATACTCCTCAATCATTCGGTTCGCCTGATTGGATATAACCCGTTCGAAGTAATTTCGCATGGTTCGTGCATTTGCAAAGTGTTGCATGTTAATTTCCTTCATATTACGGATTTTATCAAGAATAACCTGCTTGGTGCCATCCGCCAGAATATAGTCCTGCTTTCTGCAATACAACGCAAATATATCATACAACTCGATTTCACTGTAATCCACAAACTGGATAAACTTACTGAAGCGGGAACGAAGACCGGGATTGGAATCCAGGAACTGCTCCATCAAATCATTATAGCCTGCTACAATTACTACAAGACGTTCACGCTCATCTTCCATAATTTTAAGTAGGGTGTCGATAGCTTCTTGGCCGTAATCACCTTCATTGGTGCTTGCCAGGGAATAAGCCTCATCGATAAAAAGCACGCCGCCCATGGCCTCTTCCGCCATTTTACGGACATTGATTGCAGTCTGACCCATATCTGGTGATACCAGCATAGAGCGGTCTGCTTCTACAAGATGTCCATTCTCAAGGATCTCCAAGTACTTAAAAATATCACCCATTTTACGTGCAATAGTTGTTTTACCGGTACCGGGATTCCCCATAAAAACCATATGTCTGGAAATCGCCGTTGTCTTAAAACCTTTCTGCGCACGAATCTTCTGCACAATCAAAAGATTTACCATATCGTGAATTTCTTTTTTAACATTTACAAGACCTACAAGCTCATCAATCTCTTTTAAGACCTGATTAATTTCCTTGATGAATGGTTCCTCACTGCGGGCAAATAAAGTTGCCTTATCCTCAAGACGCTGCTCTTTAAGCTTGGGTAACTCTTCCACACCACTTTTGGATTCCACTTCATATATGTACTCTTTCACGCCATTCATAAAGAAATCCATCAACTTCACAGCATATTTTAAACGCGCACCGCTACAATTAATCAAAACGTTTCCAAATTGTTCCATGAACTTATATAAACGCCATGTATCCGAAAGATAATTAGTCTCTCTTAAAATATCCGCTTTTTCCGCGCGGGCAATCAGCTGAATGGTTTTGGGCACCTTCTGTAGGAAGCTGTCATCGCTCAAGCAATCATCACCGTAGCGTCTGATTAACATCTCGTAATTTACCATTTTATCAAAGGTGTTGTTAATCAAATTAATCTCAGCCGCTGTTACATTTTCATCACAAATTGCAATTAGAAAAGCCATGTTGATTACTTCATCACAAAACTCGACATACAATCCGCCCTGTGCATAACCGCTGATGACACTTTCGTATTTATCACAAATCCTTTGACATTCCCTCAATCCCTGTTTTAACTCTGACATCCGAACTCCCCCGTTTGATTTTATTTGTTTAAAAACAAACCTAATTATAATAATTATATCATATAAAGGGAATAGGGAAAAGGGGGGGAATCAGCAAAACCCCGTAGCCTAATGACTACGGGGTCCTATTTTTATTTTAAAGTTTTAGATATCTTCGTCGCCTTCTACTCCCTTGCCGTAGTTGGGGATGTACTTCTTGAATGCAGCCTTCTGAATAATCGGTTCAAGAATCATAATTACGATTAATGCAATGATGAACTCAGGCAAAAGTCCCTTTGCAAAAGTTCCGAGTGCAACGGGAACCAAAGGCATGCCGGGATTGCGTGGAACCACAAATAATGCAGTTGAAACAAATGCCATTACAAGTCCGATAAAAGGTGTGTATATCAAGTCTGATACCAAGCTCTGTAAAAGGTGCAATACAAAACCTTTGGTCTTGGTAGTCTTTGCAATGCCGTCATTTACCTTCTTCATAGGTACAATAAAGCCGATGCCAATCGCCAGAATCATTGTAATCACAAGCGATACCAGGAAAGCCGGTAAGAACGCCATGATAAAAGGCGCGCCACTCTGCTTTACTGCTGTCAAAGCACCTAATAAAGCACCTACTATCGACATTGTAATACTCATTGCAATACCCATTCGAAGACTGATATATCTTCCTACTTTCTTTTCAATCATTGTATGTAACCCTCCGTTTTCTTTGATACGATATTTAGCCGTATTTTTTATAATATTTTTGTCTTTGCTATATTCAGTTTTTAACCCAATACTTAATTCTTTTTAAACAGGGAAAAACCTTTCTTCGGTTTCTCCGAATCGTTCTTAGATAAGTCTGCCCCAATCATTTTGAAAAATTTCGAACGCTCTCCTCTCTTTGTCATATTAGGCGGACCATCCAACTTAGATAACATATCTTCAAAGGCCATCAGTCTCATCTGACAGGACATACGTCCTTCCTCCAGGTTCGAAATCGGTCTTACCTGATTCAGCACCTGAGGCATCTGATAGTAACCTTTTGCCTTAAAATATTCATAATCGTTTGGTGTCATATTCTGAAGTCTGTATGCAAGATTTGCAAACTGCAGACTCAAACCGTAGGTATATGTATTCCTCTGCGGATACAAGTCATTCATACAGGCATAGGCGGACTCCTGAATCAACTTAGCGATGCCCTCGTCGGTACCGGCATACATGCCTACAAATACATCATGACCCAAGCTGTCCACAACCAGGGTGTGCTGTTCCAACTCCGCCAAATCCATGGGATCCATCTTGCCGCAATACACATAAGCTTTGGTATGCTCATAGTCCTGTCCGTAACGGCCGAATTTCACATGGCGGTCTAAGAAATATTTATAATTGGTACTGAACTGATTATAGTTAATTCCGCTGACTGTAATAATCATCTCAGAGTTCTTGTAAATTTCATCCGCCAACACTTCAAAATCATCCTTAATGACACACTTATTGTTGGTGTAACAGCCAAAGCATGCAATACAACCTTTGATATTCTTTTCACGCAAATTATAAACGGTTACCTTTGCACCCAGGGCTTCGTACTTCTTCGCAATCGCCAAAGCCTGCGCCTCGGTTTCTTCCGCCTCATCACCACAGTCTAAAATAGAGATTCTGGTATCCTTAAGACTCTGCGCATCAAGCGGTTTATTCATGACCATATCTTTGACGTACTGAAACCAACGATAGACTTCTTCTCTACCGTGCTCTGCCAAAACATCTTCGTCTAACATACTAAGGCTTCGAATCCATTTGAGCCCGTTCTGTCTTGCGAAAGATCTTAAATAATTATGTGCGGGAACATCCATATTGCCACCGGAAGATGTGATATACGTAAAAGGCTTATTCTCCGGCAGATGAAGCCCTTTCAAATAACGCATTAACTGGCCATGCGTATTAAAGTGGTATAATGATGATAAAATCAAAACCAAATCCGCATCTTTGGCCTTCGCCTCAAACTCGGAACAGTCGTCCACCTTCTTCAGAAAGCTGATGTCGAATTCATCATCCTTACACATTTTTTGCAGTGTTCTTACGATTTGCAACGTCAAACTAAGCTGCTGTTTCGGCGATGCGCTTAATACTGCAACCTTCATGATATGTACCCCCTTGCTATATCATATTTCGGAATGATTTTGGCATTACTCTTAATGTAAAAATCATCCTTTTGTATCTTTTATTTACCCCAATGTAAACCCTAGGTTTATCATAACATTAAGGGAGTGGAAGTGCAATCGGAGAAATGAAGAAAATAGGAGTTAAAACAGTTTTGTGAATGTGTGTTGTCGCCCTACGCTCCAAAAAACAAATTCAGCCCCAAGAAAACATAAATGCTTTCTTGGGGCCTCTTTATTTTTTGCCACACATTTCAAACAACGGCAACACTCGGTAATTAATGCTGAGGTAAACCGTTCGCTTCAGCAAATGCTGCATAGCAATCGTCACAAACTGAATAAGCCAAATCATCTACCATATAGTGACCGCAAATTTTCTCTTCAGCACACTGAGAACAATAACTTAAAACATTATTAGCATATGCAAATTCGCCATAACAGTCATGACAGATTATCCAAACCATACCGTCCACTTCATATTCGGAACAAACCACAAGTTCACGGCACAAATCACACATTTCGGGAATCTGCATTGCATAAGCAAATTCTCCATAGCAATCGTCACATACAACGTATACCGAACCATCTACTTCATAGTGACCGCAAACCTTTTCGTTCTCGCAAAGTCCGCAGATTGATGTGTAATCATATTCATAAGCAAATTCACTAAAACAACTATCACAGAGTATAAAAACTTCGCCATCCACTTCATATGTTCCGCATACTACTTCACGTTGACAACGACTGCAGATTTGTGCTGCATCATTATTTACTTCCTGTTCAGCTTCTGAAACCGCTTCGTTTTCTTCGACTTCCGTAGCTACATCACTATTCTCCTCGGATGATTCCACATTGCCATCTTCCACAGACGCTTCCACTTCTACCGATGTATTAACATCATTTACTGTATCCTCTGTCTGACCGCATCCTACAAGAATGCCTGCCAATAAACACATTGCCATAATTACAGGTAAAACTTTCTTTTTCATTATTTATTTCTCCTTGTTTCATATCTTTTTCAAAAACGTTTTTGCTTGTTGGGTATATCATATACGGCGTCAAAAGCAGTGTCTATAATGTTGTTTGTTTTTAGAAAAATATTTGTATAAAATAGACAAAAAAAGGAGTTTCTTGTTGTAGAATATGCAATATTTTTATGCAAATTGGATAAAAAAGAATCCGAGAGAGTGATTTTATCCTCTCCCGAATTCCTTTAAATTTTTCTATATCGTCCATTTCCTAAAAACTCTAAAATTCCTTTATCCCTCAATATCTGTAACTGCTGACGTATTTTATCTTTGATATGATGGTTATTCAGATACTTGGACGCCAGAATCTGCTCAAATTGATACATCTGATTTAATGTAAATTCTGAATCCTCAATCATATTTACACAATTTAACACATCCAAAATCCAGCCACGCGCATTCAGATTATATTGCTTAATAAAATCTGTTTTTTCTACTTTTGCAATCACACTTTTTATAGGTTGCTCAATTTCGTTCTTAACAATATAAATTCTTCCCTCATCAGGAATATTTTTTAACACAATATTACAACCTACCCAGCCTGCTCTTCTTGCTGTTTCTGCAAGTGGCTTTCTTTTTTCAATGATATCAGGAACAAAGAAATGCTTTGGAACCATTACCAAATTTTTTACTCGTAAATCTGTTTTGCCATATTGCATAAAGAAAAAATTAGGATTATTCACTGCGTTTATTCGCTGTATCATAGTGTCATAGGCACCATCTGTAACTTTATTACTTATAGACGCATTCTTACTCTTTAACTCATATTCTTCTGCACACTTAGGGCAATAAAAATCTGCTACCGGTCTGTTATTTTCAAAGTGACTTATGTATGCACTTCCGCAATATGGACAAAACAAATTATTGCCTACCCAATGTTCTGTAATTACTCGTATTTTCTGCGAATTACTATTATATGCCGAAGCAATTTCCGCGTCCATTTGTAGATTCATATTCTAACTCCATTATCGGTTTGAACATTGTATTATTTTCAAACCTCTTTTTTATCTTCTCGATATTTTCTCGTAATATCTCAATTAGTATACAGTTTCGCTTTATATTCAAGGCAGCTTCACCAATCACTCCACTACCTGCAAACGAATCTAGTACAACTTCTCCCTCATATGTAACATATTGCAGTATTTGTTCACACAATGCTAAGGGTAATTCACTCTGATGGATCTTCTTATTCTTTGGAACAGGTTGTACGTCGAACATTGCCGGTAGCATACCATTACATCCACTCATATAGCAATCAGTACCTGTAATATCAGATTTCTTCTTATCGTACCGCATATTTCTTGCTTTCCCTTTCGAAAAAATCATAACATCCTGAGTATTTTTCGCCTTTCGCCCGGTATTACTAACAAAAATTCCCTTTTTCCAAGGCACCTTTGAATAGTAAATAAATCCTGCTTCTTTTGCATATTGTTTTATTTGATATAAATACTCATAGTTGTTTTCATTCTCCGCCGGAAGTATCTCCACCAAGAAACATCCGTCTTTAAGTACTCTGGCTTTTTCCTTAAAATCTTCCAGTGTATACTTAAAGCAATCATATTCAGCAAAGGCTCTGGTTCCTCCCTTGTTTGATTTCAAATCCAGCCAAGGATGATCCGTAAAAATACAATCAACACTGTTATCTGCAAGCATGGATAAATCTCTGCCATCACCTTCTAAAAGAATGCATGTTTCTTCCGTATCAAGTGTTTTATATATACCCTTTGCTATTCTTTCAAAACGAATTCCCAGATTCTCGTATATCCTAGCACGAATCGTTTCGTGCGGTTTCTCATTATTTGTCTGATATGCGTCATTCAATGTGAAGGACTCTTGTTGTTTGAAACAATTAAATATTTTTTCTGCCAATGTCATTTGGGACACCTCCATAGTATTATAGGGATAATACTATAGTAAGGGGTGTCCGATTTAGGGGACTATTGATATAGGAATTAACTATATAAACTTCATCTAAATACTCAGACTTCCTCGTTTCATAAAATACTACATAATTTATTTCCCATCTTTTATATGGTTTATTCTTTTCGCTTTTTCTCTTGTTCTGATAAACAAATTATTTCTTCTGCAGAACAAGTCTCTATTTTAAATAATTCCTCATGTCGCTCAACAAACGCCTCATACTCACTTGATTCTCTATATTGGATAAACATGGGCCACGTTTTAACAGAATCTACACTGATTTCTTCTCCTATGTTTTTTTCTAGAATTTTTGTTACTTCGGCAAAATCATCCAATAATGCAGGTTTTGCTATCGCAAGATTATCTGCCATTAACGATGTATCCTCTTTTTCAATTATAGCGCGTATATTATCTATGCCTTCAAGGTTTTTACATGAAACAAAATAATTTACTCTATTACGCCACAAATCTGCATCACTTTGCCCGTCTATATTCATTAGAGCATTATATATGTATTTACTAACTGACCATTTTTTCTCAGACATATATCTAAAACCAATTAAAAAAAGTTTATCTATGATATTTGATTTGTCAGCTGATAATTTAATAAAACCCAAAATTGTCTCAATAATTACAATTCTAGTACAATCTATAGCGTCTAATATATAATCTTTTGAAGGATAAAGTCTTTTTCCTATCTCGCACGCATATTGGGGAGAAACCCCGTTTAAGTAGGCACTATTTGCTCTACCACGATTGTGAACTACAACATTACGACGATAATATACCTCCCTAAAATGCTCAAATTCTTCATCAAAATTAAAAACAACTTTATGCTTTTGCTCAAATATTACATACCACTCTTTAAGTGGCTTTCTCATAAATTCATCAATTTCTGCATCAATAAATGCCTTTTTAATCTCCTCAATATCAGAATTAAAAGAAATCAGCTTATCATACGTTATACTTTTGTCTTTTAGATACGCATCAGGGAAAGCAATTAATAATCTCTTATATATTTCTGAAATAATGCTTTCATAACGAATAAGCAACATTATAATAACAGAATTATTTAGTATTTGGGGGCGTTCTATTAAGCCCATAACCTTCTTTTCTGCTAAAACAGGGTCCAATTCATACTTTCCAGCATATTTTTCTTGATTCTTCCATTTATACTCAACCATATCTTTATCATTTTCATCTTCGATAATGACAATTTCTTTAGCAATAAATTGTTCTTCTGCATTAGTCATACAATGGGGATTTTCTTCTTTATGTATTCTACTACATAAAAATTTATAAATAGCTAAACCATATTTATATTGCTCCATTTCCTCTGTAACATATTCCATTGTGGCTTCATATTGCTCTTTATAATATTCTTCAAGTATATCAATTTCCTCAAGCGCTTTATTAAGTATTTTGCATAATTTGATCATTATGTATTCCTCTTCCGATTCATATTTTTATTACATAATATACTATCATGATTTATCATATTTGAAAAGAATACAATGATATCTTGGTAATGAGATATGTGTATGTAGTCAACATTATTTATACATTATTATCTTTTATTTTTTCAATTTCTCAAGGTCTAATTTTTCTCTTTAAAAAAACTATTTTTACCCCTTTTTGTGGGGATTAAGATTGCCTTATGACGCGATGCACCGGAAGTGGCTATCACCGTGCCATTTTGGGCATAATCCTTCGGATTCCGCCCTCAACGCGGTCGCTCGCCAAATACTTCGTATTTACCGATAATATAAAAAGAGCCTCCCTTGGATGCAAGCATCCGGAAGACTCTTTTTAATCTGCTACAACCCGAGCGCGAACTCGCGACAACGTCGCTCGTACGCGGGCTGGCGCCCAATAAATAGGCAAAAAAATACGAGGAAGAATGCAAGCACTCTTCCTCGATTATTTCGCCTATTTGCTCAGCTTGTAGCCAGTCGCGATTATTCCCACTCTTCTTTGCAAAGTTGTTCTGTGGTGTAATGTATTGATTTTGGTGGTAGAATTCCGGAAGTTTTGTCCGGATTGTACCTGGTGTGGGGATTTTGAGGGGATTTTATTGTCATTTTGTTGTCAGTAATACCACTTATACAGGAACAATACCAGATGGTTCTATTTTATTATCAAAATTATTTACATAATATGCTAATATCTGCATTCTATTTTCAACTCTTTTATACGAATGCCCCCCCTTAGAAATCAACGCAAGCAACCGATACTCTTCAATCACTGGTTCAGAATATCCTGCAAAAGCACACATAACACTATCTGCCTTGGCTGAACTAAACGCCGACAACTTTGTATTTATCGCGTCTAACGCTTTTAACTTATGCTTACAATCTTTCTTGAAATCTACCATTCCAAGGATTATCAATAAGATAAAAAACTTCATTGCACGAGCATTACACGCTATGTAATTTACGGGTATAGCATCATCTTTTGCAATTATATTTAGTACCTCAATCAAATTATTGACTTTGCTAATCGTTTCTTCATTTATTTCTTTACATCCATCCAAGAATCTCATAACTTCTTTATCTGTAACACCAAATCCTATCTGCCCATCTACTAATCCTATTACGCTATAAAATACCCTATCAAACTGCTTTCTTTTATTTTGAAAAGAAAGTTTTGAAAGTAACAATTCTTTATTTTGAAGTAAATTTAAATACTTTTCCAATTCTGTATCAGGAATAGAATTCAGCAATTCGCCAGCTCTAAGACGCTCTTGATTTTGTAAGTATCTAAAATACTCTGTTATCTCACCATCAGAAGCATTAGTTATATTGGTAATTGAAATATTATACGCTAGAATATTATCTTGGATAACCTGCGGCAGTTGTTTAAAAGAAATTGATACTTTTCCTTTATTATTAATTTTCCGCTTCAACTTTGAAAGTTTTTCATCCGTATCCTCACCCATATATTCTATAATATAATTGATAATGTCTTTGGAAATTTCACTTTGAATTACGTATTCATTTTCAATAAATTTATATATCGTTGTAAGTCGCTGTTGACCATCAACAACTTCTTGCATTGCACCTTTTTGATTCTTTTCAGTACGAACTCTTAAACTTATATTTCCTATAGGATAACATTTGATAATGCTATATAACAACTTGTCTTTAAAATCCGAACTCCAAATATAACCTCGTTGATAGTTTGGTTGTAAATCAATACCATCCCTTTTGTTTATATTCCTTATCTGGTTTAAAAGTGTCTGAATGGGTCTTGAATCATATGAAAACGCCATCACATATGTCATGATATATCCTCCTTGTATGATATTTCGTATGTATATAATAGCACATTTGCCTCTTTTGTCAATAGACTCTGTTGGTTTTATTTGCTTTTTCTTTATATATTCAGCTTTTTCTTTTCGACTCTCGTGTGCTTTTGTTGTGTATACAAAAAAGAATGAGATTAATAATCCCATTCTCCATGTTCACCACACTGTTTAATTATCAAGCCACCAGTACGGAATTTATATTATTAAAAGATACCTTTTTAATCATTTACTACAGAGACATTCCAGCCTTTACTTTTTCCATACATTTTAACCTCATCAAGCCTCATATTCTTCACAAACTCAATTACCGAACTCTCAATTTCATCCCGACTAATAACTCTTACCTTTTGCTGTCTATCTCCAACATTAGCCTTCACTTCAATAACAATATTATACATATGGCGATTCCTTTCTCATATTTCAAAATCTTTATTCTTCATTCCTAACAACATCATACCATGAACTATCAAAATGTACCGCTTGTAAAATAGTTTCCTTATCAACCAAATCTGGTTTCTTAATCTTGATATGCCATCTATCCTTAGGTATCTCTTCAATAATCGTAAACTGGCTACCACTCGGTTGCCATGTAAATTTGTGCGTTCTTGTTGTCTTATTATACCCTTCAAGATTATTGTTTTTATTCCACTCAAAAACATATAATTCAGGATCGTATCGTATGGTATCAAATTCAAATACCAAATATTCGCTAAAATCTTTTGCTTTCACAAGCACTACAGTACGAACAAACTTAAAAACTTGTCGAACTGCTGATACTCGTTCATTCCATATTTCCAATACCATTTTCCCAATCTCATTGGGATCTTCGCTTGTTATTTTGTCTACGCCATAACTATATGCCGGTGAATTTCTTCCTGCAATCAGTCTAACAGTTTGCTGATTTGCAATATTATTTGTTCCAAAAACAGTTTTAGCACCCCAACAACAATTATCTAAAACAACATCATCCAAACCTACATTTGAAGGTTTCCATTCCGCTCCTACACAGTTTGCAAAAATCTGCTCCCATTCATTTCCTTCTAAAGACATATGATGCTTTGTTGCCATCATATAAACAATTTCCCGTGCAAGCGTATCAACAAACTTGCTTGGAAATTTATTGCAATCAAACGGAGCTACTGCCTTGTTTACAGTTCTCAATCTTGGTCCAGACATAAAAATACCTCCATATCATTCATATGAAGGTATTATATCATACATCTATAATCTTTTCATCTAAAATATCAATGGCAAAAAGCGTTCTATAACTTTAGCCACCATATCGACCGGAATGGCATTTCCTGCTTGTTTTCTTGTTTGTGTATCTGATACTACCATCTTAAATTCATCAGGAAAACCTTGTAAACGTAACATTTCTCTTGGAGTCAATCTCCTTTCTCCATCCACTAATAAATAATTATAACTTGCACCCGCTCTCAATGCGCAGCTATACGGATAAGAAGATACATTTCCCGATTTATTTTCATGCCAAATTGCTGGTTTTATTTTTGCAGTATGCTTTGCTTTTCTCTTTTCCACAATTTCTTTAGAAGCATAATGTTTTTTATCAACAGTCTTTTCCAATATATCTTCTAAAGATTTCTTTTTATCTATTGAAAAATTCCAATCCATTTCAAATGGTTCTAATGCCCCAATTATTATAATTCGTTCTCTTTTCTGAGGCAATCCAAAATCTAAGGCATTAAGTAAGTGATAATCTACATAATATCCCAGTTCATCACGCAATACTGATAATATAGTCGCAAGTGTTTTTCCACCATCATGACTTGCCAAATTTTTGACATTTTCCAATACAAACGCCTTAGGCTTTTTCTCTTTGATTATCCTAGCAATATCAAAAAATAATGTTCCTCTTGTTGCATCTTCAAATCCTTTTTGCAATCCGCATATTGAAAAAGCCTGGCACGGAAAACCTGCAAATAATAAATCTATATCTGGTATCTTCTTTTCATCAACTTTAGTAATATCACCAACAGGTCTCTCACCAAAATTAGCCTCGTAACTTTCTTGAGCATATTTGTCAATATCACTACTAAATACACATTCCCCATTTATTCCCAAAGACTTAAACGCTTGAGAAGATGCATATCTAAAACCACCAATACCACAAAACAAATCCGCAAATTTTATAGGATTCGGATAAACATTAACCCTTTCGTTATCAATCTTTAAAAACAATTTTTCAACATTAACAGATAATCCTTCTGCAATTCGTACAGCTATGTCCACAGAAGGGGTTACTTTATTCGACTCTATCATAGACAAATATTTCCGACTGATTCCCGATACACTTGCTAGGTAATCTTGTGTCATTTGCTTTTCTTTTCTTATCTCTCTCACTTTACTTACCATAGCGTTTTCCTCCATTTTGCGAACTGTATTGCACAATTTATTATATTTCGCTTTTGCAAATTTGTCTAGCACATTTTTATTTTTTCACCTTCCCATCCCCATGTCTCTAACTTTCTCACTAATCCAGTCCATAAACTTCTCCAGCAAATTCATTCCGCCAATCACGAACTGTTTCATAAATTCATACGCCTTTTCTAGCTTATCCTTAAGTGCCTTATTCTCCTCTCTCAACACATGATTCTGATACCGCAATTCTATTACCTGCTCCTTTAGATAAGAATCACCATCCACAACTCCCAAGAGTTCTTTTTTTAGCCGTTCTACCTCTGCCAATTCGAACTGCGCATATTCTGTTTCCTGCTTAGCAATATCAGATACCTTGCGCCATTTATCAGCTTCTTTTTCAGCAATCTCAATTTCATTCTTTTTATCCGTCAACTTCTCCATTGCCTCATCATACTCTGTCTGCAACCGAGAGTTTTTCATCTGTAAAATTTCCCCTTCTGTTTCCAGTTCCCGGTTCTCTGCCAACGTATCATCAAGCTTTTTCTGTGCTTTATCCTGCTTCCACTTAAACTCAGTTTGCATTCTTCGAATTTCTTTATCCAAAGCATCTGCACGTTCCTCTTGCAAATCAAGAACAACCTGAACATCCTCTAATTCCGCCTCAAGAGCAGCAACCTCTTTTGCTCTCTCCTGCTTTTTATAATCCAGTACCGATAAATGCTTATTATGAGTACCCTTCTTGTGCCATCCGATTCCGTATCGTTCCATAATGCTTGCGATATCTTCTTTTTCAGCCTCCGACCACTGTTGCCATTCCGTATTGCCTTTTCCCTCACTGGCAAATCCTCTACCAGCAAGTGCCCCTTTAAGGCTTGTCCGAGTCTCCAATCCTCGCTCACTGCCGGATACCCACGGAACAAAATCCAGATGCAAATGTGGTGTTTCTTCGTCCATATGAATATAGGCACCAAACACATATAACTGTGGATTGCGAAATTGAAACAGCTCCACATAATCCTTTAAAATCTGTGTTGCTATCTCTGCCGAATAACTGCCCACTCCGGTATCGTCTTTATTTCCAATCTGGACGATTACCTCGTAAAATAATTTCTCCTGCTTGCTTCTTTTTATCTTCTCATAATAATTCTTAATCTGCCTGTCTTTGCGTTTCTGTTTGGCATTGTATTCATCAAGAACCTTATCAAACAATTTATGATACACCTGCTTAATGTCCTCGTTGATAAGTATGATATTATCTTTTGTCCGACTGGCATCCACGTTTTTAGCAATAAAACTTCTTGTGTTATGCCCAATGGAACCTTCGCCATTCATAAAACTAATTGTTCTTTCCATAACCCAAAACCTCCTCTTTTTGTATGTATTAGAGCACCTCCTTTTTATCCGTAGTAAGCACCGGATACGGCACAAGATAGCAAATTTCTTTTGGAAGGTTTTGTTACTTTTGTCAAAAGTAACGCAAAAGCACTTTTGACAGCTACGCCATCAAAAATGCAACCCGCAAGCGGGTTTTGCGCTCCTCGCCGGAGTGGCTATACGGCTCTACGAGCCGAATAATATTCCCTAGTGAAAACAATTCACCACATCGTATAATACTACTTCCTCTGCCACCAATCTTGCCTGTGTACGAAGCCTATACATCTCCATAAATGAGTTTTTATTCTTAGGCTTATGTTGCTTTAACCATTCATTTTCAATGTCCTCTAACAGCTCATAAGCCACTTCATTTACCTCTAGCGCTTTGCTATGCAACTCTCCAAATCGCACCAGACTTCTGTACCTCTGTGGATACTCTGACTGTATGTATTTCATCCATAGACGACCATATTTTCCTATGTCAGCATTCTCTTCTTTAATTTCCACCGAAATCAACGGATAAAGAATACCGTCCTCTTCTATGTATCTCACACCCAATTTTTCAAATAATGTCTGCTCACTCATAATCGCCACATCCTTTCCAAAATGTTTTATTCTTCATCCAATACTGTCAATTGCCTTAGCCCAGCCAATGACCTCGATTGTCTCCTAAATCCTTCCAATATCTCCAGCATGGAGCGGATGGGAGTCAATAACTCCCCATCCATCTCTGATGCCTTTTCAATCCTTTCAAGCTCCCGCTCAATTCTCTGCAAGTTCTGACGAAACTGTACCAACATCAAAGGATTGCCGGTGGCAACAACTTTCTGATGCAAAACACTTTGGATAATATAATCCTGCTTGGTACGAAAACCACTAAGCTTCACTCGATTATTCAGTTCTTCATTTTCCTCTGGGGACATACGAAATGCTATGGTAACATTTCTCCACCTGTTCTTATCATCCCTATTCTTTTCTGACATTAATCAACGCCTCCCTTTCCGTATCCAACTGTGCCGCCATATCTGTCTGCACCGTCGGAAATAAATGTGCATAATGGTAAGTGATATCTACTGCCTCATGTCCTACCCTTTCTCCGATTGCCAATGCTGAAAATCCTAAATTTATCAGTAGCGAAATATGTGAATGGCGTAATCCATGAATTCGTATTCTCTTTACCCCTGCAAGCTTTGCTCCTCTATCCATCTCATGATGCAGATAGCTTTTGGAAATTGTAAAAATACGCTCATTCTTTTCAATACCATACATCCTACTTATAAAATCCTCCATTTCATCAGCAAGAAAATCCGGCATTACAATCGTTCTGTTACTTTTCGGTGTCTTAGGCTCTGTAATCGCATCTTCGCCCTCCAGCCTCTGATATGATTTGTTTATCCGCAATGTTTTCTTTTGGAAGTTAAAATCCTCCGGTGTCAGAGCAAGTAGTTCTCCTTCACGAATTCCGGTCCAATATAGAATCTCAAATGCGTAGTAGGACATCTCCTTATCTGCCACACATTCTATAAATGCCTGAAATTCATCCTGCGTCCAGAACTCCATCTCCTTACTTTCTTCCTTACCCATATTTCCGGCCTTACGAGCCACATTATCCTTTAATCCATAAAAATTAACTGCGTGATTTAATATGGCACTAAGCTGATTATGAATGGTTTTTAGATAGGTCGGGGAGAATAACTCCCCGTTGTCCTTGGTCAGCTTCATCATTTCATTTTGCCACTGGATAACATCACAGGTTCGTATCTCATCCAGTTTCCTTCTCCCGAAATAAGGAAGTATTTTCGTCTCTATAATGTGCTTCTTGGTAAGAAATGTGTTCTTCTTTATTCGTGACTCCAAATCCTTCAAATAGATCTCCACAAAACTACCAAATGTCATGCTGATGCTCTGGTCTTCCTTTAATTTGAAATTCCGTTCCCATTCCAGGGCTTCGCTTTTCTTTGCAAAGCCCCTCTTGGTCTTCTGTTTTCGCTCTCCGGTCCAGTCCTTATAGTAAGTACGCACCTCCCACATTCCGGTCTTCTGATTCTTAATCACAGCCACTTATCCCACCTCCTTCTCTTCGTCAGATAAGCCGTAAATTCGCTTCATAAGATACTTGCTACTGATACGCCCTTTTATTGTCACAAGACCTTTTGCTTCCTGCTCCGCATTCAGCTTGCGTATCAACTTGTATGCATATGATAACGATACTCCCAGCATTTCCTGCACATCTGTCGCTGTAAAAAATCGCTTATTCTCCATAAATCCAAGCCTCCTCTCTTCAACTTTATTATTCAGTTCATTTTCGAACGGTTTTGTTGTTTTATATATTAACAGTTCATTTTTGTACTGTCAATACTATTTCACAAAAAACATTTCATTTTTGTACTGTTGGTGTTATACTATATGAGAGCACGCGATTTACACCTATTGTTTTCGCGTGACATAAAACAACAATTACACTTATAAGGAGTAATTAAATGGGCGAAAATTTTACTAGCCGAGTAGGCTATTTGATTAGAAACTTTAGAATTGCATCTGATATGACACAAAAAGAATTAGCGGATAAATGCGGATTAAATGAATCCACCATCCGTAACTATGAACTTGGTAACAGATATCCGGATGCAGCAACACTATTGAATATAGCCAATAACCTCAATGTCAGCTTTTATGCGTTATCTGATCCTGACGTTGCCAATATATTCAGCGCACTTCATGTGCTGTTTGATATCGAGTGGGCATACGGACTACGCCCTACTATGAAAGATGGGGAGTTAACTCTTAAATTTGAAGAAAGACTTTCAAGCACCGGACCTCGCCCGCAGGAAGACCTTGATAACTTCCGAAAAATGGTTGAGTATTGGGCACGCTTGCGAGACAGATTGGAAGATGGCGAAATAACTGAATCGGAATACTATCTCAAAGAGATAAAATTCCCGATGAATCCGGTAGACCCAGATAAAGAATATACAGTTTCGTTGAATCTTGATGATGACGACCAGTTAATGGTTCAGAATATGAATGATGATGAAGATGCAGAAGAAACTGCTGAATTGTTAAAAGACTTGTTTCCTGATTTCTCTTATGTGAAGAGAAAACGGAAACCGAAAAATCAATAAAACTTTATAAAGGAGACCAACTATGAAATTATATTATATAGGTAATGGTTTTGATTTAGCACATAATTTACCAACTAAATATCTAGATTTTAAAAAATTCTTTAAAACAAATTTCCCTGAGTATTATTATCGTTTTATAGAAATGTATGGTTTAGGAGAAATGCACACAGACTATGATGGACCATACTATGATGATTCAGAAAGTGAAGAAATAATTAAATTATGGATGGACTTTGAAAACACTTTAGCTAAAATAGATTCTAGCTTTATATATAACAAACTTGGCACCATACAAGAAACAAGAGATTTAACACAATGTGAATTTGAAGGAATTTTCGATCCTGATCCCGCATGGTATAATGATGTCTATGTTGAAAATATGAATCTTTATGAATTATATAAACCATTAGAAAAAGCATTTATCAATTGGATTGAATATATTGAAAATACTTTCTCTCCAACTAAACCGAGTAAACAGATAAAACCTTTTTATCCAATATTAAACAATGATTCTTTCTTCATTGTCTTTAATTATACTCACACCTTACAGAAACTATATAAAATTGATAGCAGTCACATTTTTTATCCTCATGGCGAAGCTGGAAACCCCCAAAAACAACCCAAATTCGGGCATGGCGATAGTTCTGCATCATCACAAATTGAATCTATAGAAACTTATGATGACGATTCACATTATATCATTGATTGGATTGCACAATACTTATTCCACACTCAAAAAGATGTTACCGACTACTTATTGGATGTTTCAAATTTTTTGGAAAATATCGAAATTGATGATGATGACAAAGTTATTATTAATGTATTAGGCTGTTCTTTTAGTAGCATTGATGTTCCATATTTTATTAGCGTTTCCGAAACCTTTACTGATGCTGAGTGGAATATATCGTATCATTCTGATGAAGACAAAAAACGTATTGAAGATTTTATTACCAAAAATAATTTCAAATCCCTCACCTCTAATATTACACTGTTCAAGATTTGAAAAAATTATTGTCATTATATTGTCACACCCAAAAACAAGAGCCAAGAAACGCCGAATTTACGGCATTTCTTGGCTCATTTGTATTATTCCCACTCGATCGTAGCAATCGGCTTCGGGCTCATGTCATAACATACTCTACAAACTCCATCCACCTCGCTCAAAATACGATTTGTAATCTTTTCTAAAATATCCCAGTCAATGCGGGGCACGGTACAGTGCATAGCATCTACTGTATTTACAGCACGGATGATTACAGGCCAGTAATCAAGACGCTTGCCATCTTTTACACCGGTAGAAGTGATATCAGGCACTACTGTGAAGAACTGCCAGATTTCCTTGTCTAAGCCGGCTTTTACGAATTCTTCGCGAAGGATTGCATCTGATTCGCGGAGTGCGTGTAAACGGTCTCTTGTGATAGCACCGGTACAACGAACACCAAGTCCGGGGCCGGGGAACGGCTGACGGTCAACCATTTCAGCAGGAAGGCCAAGTGCCTTACCTACCACACGAACTTCATCCTTGTAAAGCAACTTAACGGGTTCTACAAGTCCTTCGAACTTAAAGTCCTCAGGAAGTCCGCCTACATTGTGGTGAGCCTTAACACCGTCTGATTCCAAGATGTCGGGATAAATGGTTCCCTGTGCAAGGAAAGAAATGCCTTCCAACTTGCTTGATTCTTCTTCGAATACACGAACGAATTCTTCACCGATAATTTTACGTTTCTTTTCGGGTTCTGCAACGCCTGCAAGCTTGTCTAAGAAGCGGTCTGTTGCATCGATATAAATAAGGTTTGCGTCAAGCTGGTTGCGGAATACTTCGATTACCTGCTCGCTTTCGCCCTTACGCATTAAACCATGGTTTACGTGTACGTTTACCAGCTGCTTGCCGATGGCCTTAATTAAAAGTGCGGCAACTACAGAGCTGTCTACACCGCCTGAAAGTGCTAATAAAACTTTCTTGTCGCCAACCTGTGCGCGCACAGCAGCAACCTGTTCTTCAATGAACTTTTCTGCCAAAGCAGGAGTTGTGATACGTTCCATTGTATCAGGTCTCTTGTTTGAATCCATGGTATTTCCTCCTAAAAATCATAAAAGATTGTTTTTTGACAAAATTTATTATAATCAGTTCATTATCAGAAATCAATTTTTTTTTATAAAAAACCAAAAATTTCTTTCTTAGGCATACTTTGAAAGAATACTCACGCAATATTGATTCATGCTTACACCTTCCATCTCTGCTTTTTCAGCCAAATGCTTATGAAGTGTTTTGGGAACCCTTAATTTAAACTGTCCGGAATAATTGGGTGGTTCCGGAATCGTAATTCCGTCTTTTATACTGTTTTTAATCCATTCTCTTTTTGCATCTTCCGCCATCACCATCAATTCTTCAATGGTATCAGCGCATGTAATACAACCGCTTAACTCCGGATAATAACCTGTGAATCCGCCTTCTTCTTTGTCTTCTATTATTACAAATTTGTACGCTATATTCATATAATCATTTAATGTCTTCATTCTTATTCTCCTCTTCTACGACTATCCTAACCAACTCAACATATGCTCTTTTGATTGTTTTATGACGCGGAATCGTAATGTTATTACAACCTTTTTTACGAAAAGTAATGTGACTGCTGCCACCGGATGTTTCTTTGGCAGAATACCCATATGCCTCTAAAATTTTCTTTAATTCTTCATACCGCATTTCTGCCGAAGAATCTTTGAGCTTATGTATCAGTTTATCCCACTTTGACATATTTTAATTCCTTTCTTTATTATATGTGGTGTCATATATGGTGTCAATGTTGCCCTATTAAAAAATTGATTATCTTTGCAGAAACTGCAGAAATTTCAGAATATAGATTATGATTCATTAAGATATTGACTTATAGCGAATAATGCTATCAGCATCTGTGTCTATAAAATATGCTTCTAATATATCGGCAAATACGTCTTTTAAACAAGCAAAAAGCATCGCAAATTTCGACAATTAACTGCGATGCTTTAATATATTGTATAAAAATGTCTACTTCAGCAATTCATCCGACAGACGGATAATCTCCGGTGCAATCCGTTCCCTCTCATGCTTCATTACCGCCTGATACACAGGGTACGCCAGACACACACCAATCATTCCCACAATGCCAATCACAATGCCGGGAACCATAGTACTTGTCATTCCAAGTTTCGCCCCCAAATCCGTCATGATAAGACTCATCCCTGCCCCCAGAATCAAAGCGCCCAGTGTACCGATGATCAAGGATGTCATAGTCCCCTTACGGTACACGCTTGCATCCAGGCGTCGCAACTGCTCCATTTTATCTTCTTCCTTAGGAAGGTATTTCTTTCGTATATCATTGATTTCATTCTGCTCTTTGGCAGAGTAAGTATATTGAAATCTTTTTTCGTCCATTTTATTACTCCTCTATTTTACATCTTTGATTTTCTTAATCTGTTTGTTTGCCACCTTTACCATATAGATGGCCATACCAAGAATCAGGACTGTCACGCCTGCACCGGTAGCTCCCGTCATAATCAGGCGAAACTGTTCGTCATTACCGGAACCAAACGTTGCAAGCATGGCTTTCTCCAGCGTCAGCATGGAAACCAGCGCTGTTGCAAGCCCCAGCATTTTGCCCGCCGTATAAACCGGACTTTTTAACTTACGGTACTTATTAAAATCAATGACCGCCATTGTAAAAGCATAAAAGGTATACGTCGCCATAGCGATCACGGTAATCTCGTGGTGCACAAAGGCGCGTCCCTGCCACATAATGTAATACACAAAACCTGCCAACGTTGCATTCAGCAAAAACAAGGAAATTCCGCACCACCGGTACAGTTTCCACTCTTTCAACAGGTCGGACCGCATATTATGTTTCTCCGAATATTTCGCGATTAAAAATCGAACCAATCCCAAAATACCATAATAGCCTGCCATAGAATAAAACCACACCGTATGATGCTTATATCCGAGAGCCAACTGAAACAATGCATACGCCAAATTGATTACCACATTTCGGTAAAGCGATACCCGAATTCGCAATCCGACATCACTTTTATACCGTTCTTTAAACAATTCAACCCTCTTATTCACCCTGTTGCCTCCGCACTTTTACGGTAAAAGCACTGCCCGCACCCGGAGTACTTTCCACGCCGATTTCGCCCTCCATTATGTCGATGACTCTTTTCACAAGGGCAAGGCCTAAACCATTTCCCTGGGTTGCTCTGGAAGTATCCCCCTGATAAAATTTCTCAAAAATATGTGCCCCCACTTCCGGTGACATCCCGCAACCTGTGTCTTTTACTTTCACAATGGCATACTTCTCATCGGCCTCCAGACTCAAGGCAACCGTTCCGCCCTCCGGCGTAAATTTAAAAGCATTGGACAGAAGGTTATTCCACACCAGATACAGAAGCTCTGCATCCGCTGTAATCGTCACATCTTCCGCAATATCCGTCTCAATCTCAATACCGGATTTTTCCCAGACGTTTTCATATTGAAGCAGACATTCACAAAGCTGCTCGCTTAAATTATACTCTGTAGCATTGCAAAAAATCTGCTGATTTTCCAGGCGGTTTAATTTTAAGATATTAGTCATCATATCCGAAATACGCCTGCTGCCGTCAGTAACACCTTTGGCATATTCCAGTCTTTTATCCGCAGGCAAATCAGGGTCCTGCAGAAGAGTTCCGAAGTTTTGCATGACCGCCAGCGGTGTCTTCATCTCGTGGGATACGTTTGCAATAAAATCCGTGCGCAGGGTTTCCACGCCGGACAACTCTTCCGCCATTTTATTGAAACAATTGATGATTTCGTTAAACTTCGCATCTGTACCAAAACGGCTGATGGGCTGAATACGCACGCTAAAATCACCCTGCATCATTTTCTCCGTCGCATCGGTAATCCGCTTCACCGGGCGCTCTACCGTGAGCTTTCTGCGGACCACATCAATCACCGTAAAAATAAAGCTTAAAAGCACCACGTTTCCAAGAGTAAGTTTAGCAGCCAAATTTATATTTTCTTCCGTCAACACAAGATTCAATGAGTCCCGCATCACAGACACAAAAAGCATCATACAGCACGTGGTCACAAAGGCCACCAGCGCAAAGAAAACAATATAATTATTTACGATAAAAAGCACTTTTTCATACGTATTCTTCTTTTTCACAAAATCACCACCTTATACCCAAGTCCATGTACCGTCACAATTTCAAAGTCTTCGCACATCTCAAGTTTCGCACGAAGTTTGGTCATATAAACATCCACCGTTCTGGTTCCAGATGCGGTGTCCGCATCCCAGAATTCGTCCATCAGCTGACTGCGTGTAAATGTCTTCTTGGGATAAGAAAGCATTTTATATAAAATATTAAATTCCCTTGTGGTAAGTGAGATTTCCTCTTCGCCAAGATAAGCCGTACGCTCATCCATATCCATTTTAAAATTGCCCACCGTAAGCGTTCTTGACGTGGCAATCTTTGCGCGACGTAGGAGTGCGCCGATGCGCAGGAACAACTCATCCAAATCGATGGGTTTTACCATATAATCGTCTACGCCCACGCGAAAGCCCCTCTGCTTTGACGCAAAGTCGTCCCGCGCCGTCATAAAAAGAATAGGGATTTCTTCGTTCAGGGAACGCACTGTTTTGGCAAACTCAAAACCGTCTATTCCCGGCATCATAACGTCCGATACGATTAAGTCAAACACGGTATCATACATTACGTCATATGCTTCTTCAGCGCCAAGGCAACCCGTTGCCTCGTATCCGCTGTTGTTTAAAAAGGAACAAACGGTTTTATTTAAATCTCTGTCATCTTCTACCACCAGAATTTTGAACATAGGAATTCCTCCTTTTGGTCTACATCTCTAGTGTAAACGATAACATTCAAATGTTAAAGTTTTGTTTACGTTTCTTTTTGATGTAAAAGAAACCTAATCTAGCTCTTACTGCATCAACTTCTCGCTGAGTTTGAGAATTTCTTCGCCATATTTCTTCTTACGCGATGCAAGAATGCTCTTATACATCGGATAGTTGATGATTGCCATAATCATACCGATTACACCGATTATAATGCCGGGCACCAAAGGATTACTGATGCCGATTACACTACCGATTTCGGTCATTACAAAGCTCATACCGCTGCCCATAATGATTGCGCTAAAACTGCCGAATACGTATGCAAATACGTTTGCGGGGCGTTTCACTTTCGCGTCCAACGCTTTTAATTCGTCTAACTGCGTGTGTTCCTTCTCTGTGTATTCGCTTCTGATTTTCTGTACTAAAAATTCCTGATCGTTTCTGTTCATTTTTATTTTCCTCTTTTCTTTTTAATTAACTTCTGCTTCGCTTTTCTCTGCTTTTCCTTACTTCACGTTTCCCTGTAAACGTTTCTTCGCATCTTCCACGCTCTCACCCTCTTTGGCAAAAAGCTTCTCAACACACTTATCGCTTACCTTGTTAAAGCCTTCCACAGCGCTGGTTTCAATCTTCTTGTAACCTTCTACCACACCGGTTTCGATTTTCTTATAACCCTCTACTACAGCCTCTGCAATTTTTTCGTTTGTTTCTACTAATTTAGACATATTTGTTTCTCCTTTTCTTACAAAATGTTGTTTGCTTTGTTTCAGTTTGTAATTGCATTTTATCGGTGATTTGTTTTCGGGTTGTTTGCGAAATGTTTCAGTTTTGTTAATTTTCGCGAAAAGCACAAGCCATGCAAGATCGGACAATATCAGCCGTTGGGAGTTTACTCACATAAGGCTGATGTTGGCTGAGCTTATAGGGCGACGCCCGTGACCGAGTATGCGTCAGCATACGAGGTGCATGGCGCAGAATGCGACGCCCGTGACCGAGTATGCGTCAGCATACGAGGTGCATGGCGCAGATAATAAAAAAGGAACCTTTCATTCGAAAAGTTCCTTTTTATAATTTTACTCTAACTCCTCATAATCCTCAAACATAATCCGGACACCGTCCTCGTCGGATTCCACATGATAATGTCCGGCATACCACTTCTCGAACTCCAGATTGTCCATAATCTGCTGTAACCACTTCTCCATGGTTTTATCCACCCCACTTTGGTCAATGCCCGGAATAAAAGCCCATACAGGCTCACATTCAATAGGAACCGTATGCGTCAATACATAATCCACCTGCCAGTCGTATGCGTCCAATTGCGCCTCTACATATCGCATCGTCTCCTCATCTGCCTGTTCGCTTTCAAACCACGCCTCTCCGTGGCTTAATCTGTAATACTTATCAATACTGTAGGCGCCACCGATGGCAATTGCTTTTTTACCATTAAAATCATAAATTTCACCATCCTTGGCAAAAATCAGATTCGGATAAGCTTCTTCTATGTAAGCAATTGCGCCATGCCATTCCTGCTCCTCATAATTGCCCGTCAAATAAGGACGTTCCTCGTGATTGCCATGAATACAGAATAACGTAATCGGCAACTGCGATAATTCATTTTTTAGATTGTTGTCCCTGTGGTCGCAATAATAATTAATGCCCGCATCGCCAAGAATAATGATAATATCTTCTGTTGTAGTTTCCATTTGCTCGCAGAACTGCTTAATTCTATAAAATTCTCTATGGGTATCTCCGGTTAAATAAATTGCCATATGTATTCTCCTATCGCCAATGATTCTCCATTATCTCCTTCAATGTTCGCGGTTCGTATTGAATCCAGGGCTTCATACAACCGACATTAATAGCCTTCGCTTCCGTTTTGTAAATATGCCTGCAATCGTTATCAACCATCTCTGCCAGACACTTTTGATAATAGTTATCCTCCTCACTGTTGTGCGTATGTCCGTAAAGCAAAATACTTCCTTTCCCCATTTTCTTCCAACTAAAAATTGGATAGTGGCACAAAACCAAATCATAACACTTTCCGTCTACCGAATCGTGTATTTCTTTATAATCACAAACCTCTTCGAACAACTGATGATATCTGTAATCCGACACATCATCGTGGTTCCCCTGCACCAAAATTTTATGTCCTTTTAAGGTGGATATGTAGGCTATTAATTTTTCATTTTTACCACGAAAACTGATATCCCCTAAAATATACACAGTGTCTCCGTTTGTAATCGTATTGTTCCATTTTCTTTTTATTGTCTCATGCATATCTTCCAGATCATCAAACGGTCGATTATCAAATTTGATAGCATTCTCGTGGAATAAATGTAAGTCACTGATATAATAATTCATAAAATTATCGCCTCCTTATCCCTCTATATTCTAAATAACAAATTTCGCTAAAAACATCAATCCTCATATCTTCTTGTTGACGCAGTCAATCTCTGATAAATCGGGTCATCTTCTGCCACTTTACTTTTGTATAAAAGAAACTCCGAAAAATAGATTTTATCACCAAAAGCAGACAAATCGCTGACCTTTGATTTCAAAATTGCCACCAACTGTAAATTCCACCAAGGTGCGTCCGGATTCAGTTCCTCCTGTTTCTTGCGGACCTTTACAATGGGGCTAAGATCTTTTACTTGGCTATTACTTATCATAATCGCTTTCAGCTTTGTTAAATTCTCCAGGAAAGAAATATCCTCCAGACTCTTAGCCGTATACATATATAATGCCTTAAGATTTACCATCTGTCTAATTATCTCGTAATCCTCTGCTAACAAATCTACCAGAATGTATAAAGATTCCACTTCCTCTATATTTCCAATTTCCTGCTTCCAATTCTCGTTCGTAATATCAATGGTACGCTTAGGCATATTGTTTATCATATTGTACGCATGGGCATCATAGACCCAGGGAATTTGATAAGAACGCTCCGTTGCAGGTGTTGCTTTATTATCTAATAAAATTCTGCTCATATTATTATTCCTCCCAAATGCTGATTAAGTTACGTCAATAAAATATATTTAGATTTCATATTTTTTACTATATTTCCATTCTTTTATGGCATTTTGCCCTATAGTATTTCTTTCGTTTTTCTTTACGTATAGTATTGCCTTATCCAAAGACATAAGTAAATCCAGTCCTTTCTTATAACATTTCAAGCACCTTATTTTATACGCACATACGAATCAGTTGAAATGCCACCTTCCGCATCAAGTTTTACATCATAATAAGCTCCGCCATCTTCATCATATGCTAAACATAACAGTTGTTTGGTTCTCGCAACCGAACCATCTATGTAGAAGTGGCTCATTCCGTCATAGAACACCCCTCTATGATTCTTATCTCTCGAAACGTGTTTAGCCCACACATGTCCCGCTATAATATCTTTTAGAAATTCCCCCTTTGTTGGCGGATATTTTCCGGTAAAAATAAACTCTGCGGTGCCGTATTTCCAAAGATCTCCTGCCTCCTCATCAATTCCCGCGTGTACGTATATCTGATTTTCGGTCTCATAAAAATATGGTAAGTGATTCAACCATTTCATCAATGTTTTATGATTTTCATTAATGCAATTAATAATATATTCGTATACATCTTGAACGCGTCCATTTAAGGCCATATCTTGCACTTTCTCTAACTGTTCTTGTTTAAGGAAGGTTCGGCTCGTCTGCAATTTGCAATCTTCTACTAACCACTCATCTCCTATTCCGTGCATATAATCCAAAAACCATTCTTCGTGGTTTCCCCGCAAGACAACCAAATTATCTCCAAAACACTGTTGGTAATCATAAATCATTTGAAGTACCCCGTAACTGTCCGGCCCGCGATCGATATAATCCCCCAACAAAATCAACTTATGCTTGCCGGATTTTAATTCGTTTACTCCAATTGCTTCAATCCAGTCTTTTAACTGTTTTTTATGCGCATGAATGTCACTGATTGCAAATATCATATCTTCTCATCCTCCATCTCAATTATAATTATGTGCTATTAAAGTTCAAAAAGCTATCAACTTGTGGTTTAAATTACATATTATTGATCCGTCCCCCAAATTTTATCCCCCGTGATACTACTTCCGTCGCAAAAACGAATTTCGTTAAAATAACTTTCCTTCCAAAATCCCCATCTATCAATCTGCTTACCAAACTCTTCGTACGAAAGTTTTTTGCGATGCTCTAAAGTATCTTTAAACCAGGATAAAATTTCCTCGGTATCAAGGTGTGATGTATTCCTATCGAACCTAAATTGTTTTATCCGCTTACCATCCAATTCCGGATAATTTTTCTGATATGTAATATTCATCCAATACTCGCGGTAATCAATGCACCAATCATCTCCCCAGCCAATCACACCGGCACTGCATACAATGGCAAGATAGGCAATCATATCCCAGGAATCGCCTGCACAATTTGTCAACCTTTTATACAATTTGAATTTTATCTTTCGTTCTTTCAAATATGCCGGCAAATCAAAAACAAGACGTCCCTTTTCCTGCACAAAAGGAATGCTTACTACCTTATCCTTTTTATTTTCGGTCCAAATTAATTTCGCATTGTCTTTTACTTTTAATTCACGATCATATCCAAGCTTGATATAGGCAGGCTTATGTTTTTTGTCATCCTTAACATCTAATACCTGATACCAAATTCCCTTCTTTTCCGGATAAACAGCACTCCACACATCATAAACAGAACCTTCATAAAATCTCATAAGCATAATTCTCCTGTTTGAAAATATTTGACACTGCATTTTTTACAAATAACTTATTATTTTTCCAACGCTTCTTTGCGCTTTCTCAAAAAATCAATCATATATAAAAGCGCTTCTTTAATTTCTTTTTCTTCCGTCAAATACTTCGGTTCGCTAGGATGCAATCCTTTTATCAACAGTCTCACATTCTTCTGACAGGCGTATTTATAATTGAAACCCATTTCAAGATGTTCACGCTTCACCCAAGCTTTCACATCGTTTTCGTCCTTGAAAAATCTTCCCAGAGCGTCTTTTTCAAAGATGTAATAAAGCGTTGCCGGTACCTCATCGTACATCTTGATATGTTTTCCGTTTAAAGTCATCGTATATCTTTCCGTGTTCATTTTGCGGTCCGGAAGCAAAATATAATTGCACCGTTGCTCTGCCAATTCAAGGAATTCATCAAGAAGTTTTACTAATTTGTGCTTGGGCGGTAAGTATGCATCCCTATCGTCTGCCAACAGTTTTAAACATTCAGGCTGTTTGTAAAACGTAATACCATGCTCCTTATTCAAAAAATTTGCCACCCACTTAACCGGCGTCCAAGCACTCATCAGCGTGTCTGCCCGAAGATCCCCGTTAAAATACAAGCAATCCATATCATTCTTCTTGCGCCATTCATCTCCGCTACCATCTGCTGCTTTCAGCCAGTAAAGGCAAAAGTTACGAAGATGATTGTTTGTGTACTGCTCGCCAAGGTATTCCTGCATCATGTTTTTGTTTGTCATAGTTTTTTCTCCTTTTCGTATATTCTAATTTATTGTCGCTAACTACAGGTTCCATTCACGAACTTGATAACCGGCTATCGTCTGCCCATTTCTTAATCGAATGAGTATACCTTCAGATTTACCGATATTCCATTTGTTAAACAACTCCTTTAATTCCTTACGCGTAATAGTTGTTTGTTTCTTTAAAGCTTCACGCATCCATTCTTTTAATTCTTTTATGTTCACCATTTCACTTATTTCGTCAAAATTAATCTCTGCAACATACTCATCCTCCAACTTTAGTACATTTTTTTGAAATACAAGAGTTCCCTCATGATAATTAGGATATTTATCTTCGCCCCAATAAATTTCACCGTTATCACAAACAATAACTTTCGCTAAATTCTCCTTCCATTTCCAATATCCATTGCTCTGGAACGGAACATTATGTCGTGCCAACCATCCGGGCAAATCGAATACGAGTCTCCCATCCTTTTCTTCGAAAATGTTGTGATATGTTCTTGATCTTATACCTTTGTTAAAAATAAATATTGCATTGTCTTTTACCTCTAATTCTCTGCCGGCTCCCAACAATACATATGCTTTTTTGTGTTGTTTATCATCCTTTACATCTAATATATTGAAGCTATATTTACTCTTCATAGCCTCGGGATGATAAAGTTCCATCCATACCGGATAAATATCTCCCTCGTAAAAATTTATTACCTCACCAACCGGTTCAACATATTCTTCCAAGAAATCATAATCCCACAGATACATACCATATGCTTTCAAACGTAAGCATTCCTGCTCGCGACATGATTTTTCAATTTCAACAACTTTCGTTGGAAATTCAGATTTATTTAATAAATCAGCCCATTCAAGAATAATTTTTTCTTTACTTACGTTCTCCAAAATTTCACTAACATGCCAATAAAAACTATCATTGACATACAAATGATTTAGAGAATCTATTTGCCAATGCCACCATTCTTCTCCCGAATTGCACTTACTCTTTTCCCATTCTTTGTTATATGCCATTACGCGTGAACCCCATTGTTCAAAACGCGAATAAGTACTATATGCGTGAAAAATGTACTTATCTCTAATATTACAAATTTCTATATCAGGGTCTTTTGTTCCATCCATTACATAGCTAATCCATTCTCCATTTTTCCTATAAAATGTCATAGTACACAGCTTTTTCTCTTCAGTCTCGGATACGGAGAATGCGATAATTTCTCTTCCTTCTTCCCTTCTTGATTCTTTTATTCCAAATTCATATGCATTTATTACTTTTGCCATAAGCTTATCTCCTTTGCTTTTTATAAGTTTATTAGAAGGTTTACCTTTTTGTTGGCGCATCTCCTTTCACTTATAATATGGATTTTTCTGTCTTCAAGATTTTGAAGATAGCGTAAATTTTTCTTTTTTTATAAAAAAAGAACCGCGAATGCGGTTCTTACTAAAATAATTGCTTATTATTTTTTATTGCTTCTTCAAACCTATAAACTAATATCCTTCCACGAATATAGATTATTTTTTCAATAATCTCTTTACTATCAAGTTTTACAAAATCTGCACCTACTTCTATGTTATCAACAATATTATTAATTTCATTCCATAATTCACATATATCACACTTTTCAATATTATATTCTTTTATTACATTATATACATCTTGGTAGTAAATATGTTGACAAGATGCTTTTATATAATCCTTAAATCCATCTATCGGTAAATTATTTATTTCACTCCAATTACTTCGCATATACTTTAACATTTCATCCCATCTCTCGTTACAATCTCTATGTACAAATTGTAAACTTCTGTTTAATGTTTTCCCAGGCACAAAGGTAAAATTACCGATTTTATGATATGCATATTTTTTCTTTATGTTATAATTCGGATTATTCATCACATCAAATAGTATCTTATACTTCTCATTTGTTTTATTATTATTGATGAGTGTATAATATCTATTAATATAAAAATTACAATCTCCTATATACGATGACAATATTTTTGCTAAAAAAATTTGAGATAATGGTGATTGTTCATAATCACCCACTTTATCACCCACATTCCACTCTTTGTTTTCATCAAACCTATAATCCCAAAAATCTCTTTGTAAAATATTTGATTTTAATATATCTTCTTCATACCATATTTTTTGCATATCACGCCAAAGGCGTTTATCTTTCTCTCTGCAATATGATTTTTTTGCACTATTCTCCATACATCTCCCACATCTTCTCTACTTCATCTCTTATCTTCGCTCTTATTTCCTCATCCATAATTTCCACATTGGTTCCGTACTGCATAGCCCAATGAACAATCATGGACGATGAAGTTTTGACTAACACAATATCATATCCTTCTTCACAAGCCTCGTTGGTTTTCTCATAATGATTGCCAAACCAATCGTGAAGAATCGTATAATCCGTATTCTTAATTTTAATACGAATATCTTTGGGCGAATCATATGCCATATTCAAATGCTCGGACATATACTTCTCCGGATCCCAACATGCATTGCTGATGGGAAGACCTTCGAATGCACAAACTTGTGCAATCACCATTTTACCCTCGTCATCACGCACAATTTCCACGTCTGACATTAAGTCCACACGATAATGCCAGATACGCTTGTCGTCTTTTTTTAATCCGATACAATAATAATTATCATGATAAACCACCAAATGATAGGGGCTTAAAATATGGGTATAACTCGTCTTAGGAATCATTGCATGGTCAGCGGTATAACAGTTAAATTTAAAGCGAATCTGCCCTAAGTTATTAATTGCCTCTTGTATGATTTTTAGCTGATTGGCAAAATTCGTTTTATCCTGAATGCGTCTGCTGCTGAAGCGACCATGGATTCCACCGGGATTGAACTTTAATTTATCACCATCCCAAAACGGTGTTTTATAATATAAGCTTGTGGTTTCCATCAGTTTCTTAATCAACTTTTCTTTTTCTTCTGTTGCAAACATATCCGAAAAACAAATCAGCTGAATTAATTTATCAAGCTCTGCATAGCAAAAGGTATGTACATATGAAAAGTCGGTTATTTTCTCTGCCTTTTTATCACGTTCTTTTGTAAGCTTGGACTGCAAACGGTTCTCTTTATAACCTGAATATTTTATTCTGTAGTCTTCTTCATTTTCTTTTGAATACTCCATCGGATCCAGTTCAGCAAGCATATTTTCCAACGTACTTGTTAATGTATTGTCGGACTCTAACGGCGTTCCGTTATTATGTTTTGCCACACGATATAAAGTAAGCCTCTGCCCCAATTCATCCTTTGATATACTATGTTCCTCATCTGTCAGAAGACGCAACACTTCCATAATTTGAAGCACACGACGTTCTGCACTGTATTTCCCGCGGTCAGGTGCATCCCCAATCGACAAAGTATTTCCCCCTACGAACGGAATACGCTCGGATACATCATCCAAAGACACTTGTGCAATTGCCTTCTTCTTATTTTTTATCTTTCCGTCCTGCTCTTCTTTATACGTAGGTCTGTCCGTCAACCCCAACGGATTCATTAAAAAATCCAATTCCTTCGACATTGCACCATTGATGTCATATTTTGCATATGCGAGAAAAGGGCCTTTTTCCGGATTGTAATTATTTAACGCAGAAATAAAACCCTGCCACCCGGCCATGTACAAATCTTCCTCCATAGCCTTTTTACGCTCACCCTCCAGGGTCACAAAAGGTTTTAAGCAGTTCCACGCACAATTATGAACGTAAGCATCAAAATGACTGCATAATTCTTCCCATGCCGAATTATCGCCCTTTTTAATTTGTTCAATTAGTGTTACAACTTCATCATTGGTTAAGTGTTTTTCCATACCTTTCCCTTCGTAATATCCATACTCCGCATCCGCATACTTACCCTGCTACCACTATCGAAAACTCTTCGCCCAATTCAAAAGTGACCCCAAATGTTCATTGTCCCTTACCGACCTTATAATCTGCTCTGTCATGGGCGTACCGTTACTACGCATCTTTCCAAGAATCACTTCCTGCAATTCAGCCACGGTCATTTCTTCGTAGGGCTTATTTAAATCAAGAACTGCTTCAGCTTTCTTCGCAAGTTCCTCAGCGCCCTTATTTGCGCCGATTTGGGCACCTTCTGCCGCCTTGTCAGCATCTGCCCCTACAACTGCCTCATCCTTACTCTGAACATCTTCCACAACCTCTGCTTTTACTTCAACAATACTTGCCTGCGCTACAGCCTCAGCTTTTGTCGCCGGTGCTTCCACAGTTGATTCTTTTAATTCAACCTTTACTTCTTCCTTAACAGGCTGTTCCACCGCCTCAAACTCCATCTGCGCCACTTCACAGGTCTCGCCCAATTCACAATTCACACAAGACGCCGCAGGTACCCAGATATCGCCGGAATTTGCAACCATATCAATGTTTAAGTTGCCACCACTTGCATTTATTTTACGACCGGATAATGCTCCGATGTATTCGCCGTCGGGTGCAGATACACATATGTTGCTGCCGTTTTCGTCGTTATTTACCGCTACAATTACGGTAGAACCCAGATAACTTCTTGAGAAGGCATACTGTCTGTTGGTAAGACGTAATTCCTTGTAATCACCGAAGTTTAATTCCTTGGTGTTCTGACGGATTTTACCAAGGGCAGAAATCAACTTCACGCAATCATTGTCGGCTGCCTTGGGACCATACACATCATATGACATTTCAGGACGAAGCGAGTCATCGCTGAACTTCTCCTTACGGCCCTCAATACCGAACTCCGAACCATAGTAGATGGAAGGAATACCGGGCAGGGTGTACATCAGAATATGTACCGGCGCGAACTGTGCCTTATTGCTAAGTTTTGTATAGATACGCTCTACGTCGTGGTTATCCACGAAATTGTAGAGTTTCAGGCCATCGGGACGATTCCCGCCCATTTCATACAATCTCTTCACTGTATGGGCAATTTCAAAGAAGTTATGGTCGTTGTGGCCGGAATACAATGCCTTATGTAAGTGGTAGTTGGTTACGGAGTGCAATGTGCTTTCATTTGCCCAGCGAATGTAATCGCCGTGGATTACTTCGCCCATCAGCCAGAACTCAGGCTTTACTTCATTTGCGGTCTGACGCAATGCCTTCATAAAATCAAAGTCCAAAACATCTGCCGCATCCAAACGAATGCCATCCACGTCAAATTCCTGTACCCAGAAACGGATTACATCGCAGATATAATCTTTTACCGCCGGATTCTTCTGATTTAACTTCGCAAGCAGATTGTAGCCGCCCCAATTTTCATAGGTAAAACCATCGTTATATTCGTTATTGCCCCAGAAATTTACGTTACAGTACCAATCCTTGTACTGTGAACCTTCACGCTTCTCCTTAATATCCTTAAAAGCAAAGAAGTCGCGGCCGGTGTGATTGAATACACCGTCAAAAATAACTTTTACGCCCTGTGCGTGACATTCCGCCACAAATTTCTTCAAAGTTTCGTTGGTTCCCAAACGGCTGTCCAGTTTGCGGTAATCCGTAGTTTCATAACCGTGCCCTACGGACTCAAACAAGGGTCCTATGTAAAGTGCATTACAACCGATATTCTTAATATGTGAAATCCAGGGAATCAATTGATTCAATCTCTCCACCGGTTCCCCGTAGGAATTCTCCTTGGGTGCCCCAGTCATACCCAACGGATAAATGTGATAAAAAACTGCGTTGTCATACCATGCCATTTTATAATAAATCTCCTGTTTTTCTTAATTTTTCAACCTCTCTATTCTACCATAAAAGCAGTGTTTGGGCAATAAATTTCAGGTCTTGTGCCGACTCTCAACCCGGGATTATCAGACTACAATTGCCTTATTTTATAATATAAAAACAGCGTGCTTATCGCACGCTGTGATCTATTATTTCCTCCGATTCCTTACAGCCTCTGCCAACAGAAATTCTATCTGCCCGTTAATACTTCTGAAATCATCATCTGCCCATTTGGCAAGTTCATTCCACAAGGAAGGGGAAAGACGCAGAAGCACCTGCTTCTTTGCCTTCTCCTTCTCTTTTAAATTCTTTTCTTTCTCGAGAATTTCCTGTTCCATAGCATGAAGTTTCTCAAGACGTTCCTGCAAGGCCTGTTCTCTTTTTTCAATTTCCATCTTCATGCTCCCTTACTTCACTACTTACTTTTACCTTATTGCAAAAATGCAATATTGTCAAACACCTTACATCATAGCACTCTATTATTAATAAATGGAACCGCTGTTTACAATAGGCTGTGCCTCTTTATTCCCACAAAGTACGACCAAAAGATTACTTACCATTGCTGCCTTACGCTCATCGTCCAGAACAACCACACCATTTTCGTCTAACTGGTCAATTGCCATTTTAACCATACTTACTGCACCTTCCACAATCTTCTGGCGCGCTGCAATCACTGCCACTGCCTGCTGACGCTGTAACATTGCTGCTGCAATTTCTTCCGAATATGCAAGATGTGTAATACGCACTTCCATAATCTCAAGACCCGCACCGGACACGCGTTCCTGAAGTTCGTTCTTCATCTGTGCAGCGATTTCCTGACTGCTACCACGCAAGGTCTTCTCTTCCACGCCGTCGTCTTCCTGCAAATCATCATAAGGATAAAGACGGGCAATGTTTCGAATCGTAGAATCACACTGAATGGATAAATAGTCGCGATAATTCTCTACCGCAAAAACAGCCTGCGTAGGATTCGTCACCTTCCAGATAACAACCGCTCCGATAATAATGGGGTTACCCAAAACATCATTTACTTTCTGCTTCTCATTGTTTAATGTACAAACCTTGGTAGACACCTTTTTGCTGCCTACTGTTTTAACATACACATTACCATCTGCATTCTTAGTCACAACCTTCTCTACACCGGGATTAAAAGCTGTGGCAAAAGGATTTACAAAGTAAAATCCTGCACTTTTAATAGTGCCGTAATATTTACCGAATAAAGTAAGCACAAGTGCTTCGTTAGGATTCACCACTTTCAAACCGCCGATACAAATCATAGCAACGGTAAAAAGAACTGCACCCACAATAATCAATAACAGGTTAAACATGGCACCTATAACAAACAGACCAATACTTACCAATGATGCCAAAATAATAAGCAACAACATAACCATACCTGACATCGGACGTATTTCCTTCTCCGTTACGCTTGCGTTCATTTTCATTTTTTCTTCCATAAAACTCTCCTCCGTTTTATTTATTCTTTTACACAACTCCTCTTCAAGATGATATTTGTTTGATATCATTTTGATATCATCAATATATCCCTGTTTTTTCCATTTGTCAATAATTTTTTATATTATTTTTGACAAATGCTAAATTGCCCTATTACACTAACTTTTACTTTCATTTGTTATCCTTTCATACTTCCGTAAAACGCAAAAACGCCCGGCTTATTTACCGGGCATTTTTTAGGGTTTTGTTTATGAGTTTGAAACCGTGCAAGGCTGTGACTGTATCACTTCCTCTTCACAGTGATTTGGGCGACATGCTTTTGCAAAGCACATATAATCTACGCATACAAGAATTGCACTGAGAATCCATATTACAGGCTCTAAGAAGCAGATTCCGATATAACCGCACAAGGGCACAATTACGATTACGGCAACAAATTTGCAAATCAGTTCCACAATACTTCCGATTACCGGAACGATTTTTCTGCCAACACTTTGCAAACTGCTTCGAAGTACTACAAGGATACTTAATACATAGAAGAAGGGCAGATTCGTACGAATGTAAATCGTTGACCACTTCAAGACTTCAGAGTCTTTCGTACCGCTTAATAACTGCACCATAAGTTCGCTTCCGAAAATGGAACAAAGTAATGCGAAAGTACTCCAAACGAAATCAATTAAAATAGAACACATAATGCCTTTTTTCACGCGGTCCATCTTGCCGGCACCGAAATTCTGTCCCACGAAAGTAGAAGCTGCCATAGTAATGCTACTTAACGGAAGCATAAAAATATCGTCGATTTTTCTTGCAGCCGTGTGTGCCGCAATAGTCTGCTCCCCGAGAGAATTTACGCCACGTTGCAGGGCTACGGAACCGATGGATACCACCACAATCATAAGGCCCATGGAGATACCTGTAGCAAGCAACTCTTTGATAAGGGCCCAGTCTTTTACCACGTCCTTCGGACGGAAGATGAACATAGGGCATTTTTTATAAATATATGCGATGCAAAGAATTACCGAAACAATCTGTGCGATTACAGTCGCCACCGCCGCTCCTGCCACGCCAAGCGGTGTGTATTTGACAAGGATAATATCCAGGATTACGTTGATAATCATGGCTACGATTAAGAAATACAGCGGTGCACGGCTGTTGCCGATGGCGCGAAGCATACCTGCGTACATATTATAAAACATGGTCGCCACGGAGAATGCCAGGATAATCACAAGGTATCTGTAAGTATCGTCAATAATGGTTGGCGGAGTCTCAAGGAAAATCAAGAGCGGACGCAACAAAAGTAAACTTCCGATGGTAAAAACTACCGAAATAATCGCTGTCAACACAAAGCTCATGGCTACGGACTTGCGGATTTCATCTTCCTTATCTGCACCGAATGCTCTCGCAATGACAACCGCAAAACCATTGGTTATACCGTTGGCAAAACCGATTACAAGGTTGTAAATCGGTGACACGGCACCAATGGATGCCAAGGCATTGTCGCCTAACACGTTACCGATTACAGCAGTATCTACCACATTATACAACTGCTGAAATATATTTCCGATCAGAATAGGGAAAGCAAACGCCAACAAACAACTCATAATCGCGCCGTCTGTCATATTACCTGCGTTTTTTCGTAAATTCATTTTTGCAGTTTTCATTTTACTTCCTCCTATTCTGTAATTTTTATATAAAAGTTTCTCTTTTATTTATAGAAACTTAGTCACATTTTTTCTCTCATCATCGCTATGGATTATAGCAATCTGCTTTTTCTATTTATAGTAATTTTGTTTGATTTAGAATAATTTTGTTGTATATTTTTAAAATTGGTGATAATGTGTATTTTAGATAGTAAAATACGATAGTTTATCGTCATTTTTATTTATAGAAAAGTTTACGTTATATTGTTTCGCATCTGCCGGAACAAGGAAGGACAAATGCCATGTCTGATTCACTTGCGCAAAAAATTACCCATCTGCAATTTATTCAGCGCGAAAACAGCATCAAACATCATAGTTATAAAGAAGAAGTTTTATCCTACGAATACATCAAACAAGGGGATATGAAGGCTGTTACGGAAGGCGTGCGTATCTTCCTTTCAGATTCGGTGGGGCACTTATCAGACAACCCTTTACGCAACAAACAATACCTTTTTATTGCTTCTACCACCCTGGCAACCCGTTATGCTATTGAAGGCGGAATGGATGCCGAAACCGCCTACATCGCCAGCGACCTTTTTATCCAAAGGGCCGACAAATGTGAGACCGTGACCGAAGTAAACGACCTGCACAAGGAAATGCTTACCTACTATGTTAAACAGGTGGCATCTCACCAGCGTAAAACCGTGCTTTCCAAGCCGGTTATCCAATGTATGGATTATGTGTATTATCATCTGCACGAAGAAGTAAACGGTGAAATTCTGGCAGAAGTTACAGGGTTAAACCGCTCCTATCTCTCCACTCTTTTTCACAAAGAAACCGGAGTCACAATCTCCGACTACATTATGTCTAAGAAAATGGAAGCCACTGAAAACATGCTGAAATATTCCGAATACAGTCTTTCTGACATCAGCGAATTTTTGAATTTTTCTTCTTACAGCTATCTTGCAAAGGTCTTTCGCGAACATCACGGTATGAGTCCCGGAGAGTATCGCAAACGTTATTTCGGCCATTCGGACATAGGCGAAAATAATCCTATGGACAACTAATTATCTTTTATCATATTTATACTATATACATAAAAATACCCTCCTTACCGGTCAGCCCGGTAAAGAGGGTACATTAACTTTGACATTCTTCAATTTTATCTTATTTATTCATCATCATCTTCCCACATTGCACGTTCTTCCGCTTTGCGTTTCAGCGCTTCCATACGCTTCAATGTGTTTCTATTAATATCAAGAGGACGACTCTTTACATTGACAACGATGCTGTCATATCCGCCCTCGTTGTACAGAAGTTCCGTTAATGCATCAAATTCCATTGTCCACGCATGATACTCCTTATCGGAATACAGAAGACGGAACTGATCCCAGTCTGTAAATACCGGAAGACCTTTGGTTCCATCCGGCGCCACAAGTACGGGAATTGCCGCATTGGAATCTGCACCAATACGAATATCTGCTGCATTCTTGGATTCCGGCGCACCCTTGGTAGGTACCAATAATACTGCATCACGGGATGCACGAATCAGCGCATTCTCCAACTTCTCTACAACTCTGCGTCGCTCACTGTATTCAACCTTCCAGCCTAACTCCTGCGAAAGTTTCAAATGTGCTCTCATAAACTCCGGATTGGTTACCGGAATACGGTTAGGCGGGAAACCTTCCCAGCTGGGCGGTAAAACCAAATCCCTGTTTTCAATATAGTAGCCTGTCTGACCGTTATCTACAAAGATACCGCCTACACCATTGGTATAAAAGGCTCTTCCGAGAAAACCTAACTGACTTTCTTTAGAGATTTCCATAGTATGGAAACTTCTGCGTTCTTCCTTATAGTGTTCCACACAGTTGTCCGCATATTCCTTTTCTGAGAAAATCCAAATGGAATTATTAATTTCAGTAATAAAAGGATAGCCCGTCGTGTTATCCACTACTGTATAAAGAACTTCTGCAGCTCTGATTTTATCAACCAGCTTTGAATGCATATTGCGGATACGGTCTTTCATCTCGTCAATCTTATCCATACTGTCCATATGGTCTCCTGATTGAATCAACCACTTTGCATTGGTAATCAGGACACACATATCCTGAATACTTAAACCCGCATATTCTTCCTCCGTAATCTCTTCATCACGAAGTAAGAACTTGTCGCTGATTTCTTTATCATGCTGCTGCTTTTCTTCTAATGTCATGTTCAGTCTCCTCTGTTCACGGATAGTATATATTATTCCGTTTCTCATCTCTTTTATAAAACGCAATCAGACACTATTTTATTAGTCTACCATCTGTTGCATCTGCTCAGAAATCTTCGCAAGCAATGCTTCAATTTCTGCAGTCTTCGCCGCAATTTCCTCGCTATTTGCCGCAAGGGTAACAATTGCTTCATTTACCTGCGCAATATTTGTTAAGAATGCATCTGTTTCTGCGGATAGTCCCTCCATAGCAGGAATAACATCCTTACTCTGCTTCTGTCCGTCTTCTACCGTAGACTTGGTTAATTCTGCAAGTTCTCTTACACGTTCTGCGATTACTGCAAAGCCCTTACCTGCTTCACCGGCTCTTGCTGCTTCAATACCTGCATTCAATGCAAGCATATTGGTCTTACTTGAAATCTTAATGATTTCTTCATTGATTTCATCGTAACCCTTAACGGAATGCATAACCTGATCGGTAGATGCTTTCATGGTATCGCCAAACTCTGCAACCGAAGACATCATCTGCGCCATATTAGTCGCATCACTTGCCGTTGCCGAATTACCTTCAGACAATTCATTCATTGCTTCAGTAATGCGTGCAAGTTCTGCTGCCACTTCCTGATAAAGCGCTTCCTTCTGCTGTCTTGCTGCTTCAGCTTCCAGGGACTTCTCTTCCACAAATCTCATAGTCTCGCCAAGCTCATCTTTCACATAGTGAATACAATTATCCACTACATTAATTCCGCAGGCAACAGCAGTCGCCATTGTTTTACAATTCTGGTAACCGCAAGCACCGCAGTTAATGCTTCTCTGCTCCGGTTCAACCTTCTTCATCTTCATGAATACGTTCTCAAGAACTTCTTCGGGAACTTCTTCCAAACGATTATCCTTCACTTCGTATGTACATACAAAGTCATCTAAGTTTAACTTCTTAAACTGCTCATTTAATAATTTCAGACGTGCAGCATAATCAATTTCCTTGCTCCAAGGACTCTTCTTATTATGACGATTTGATTTCACTCTCTGATTATGAATCTCAAGTAAAATATCATCATTCATCTCATTCTCAGGATTGGTAGCGGTACCGTAAATACATCCGCCGCCGCAGTTCAAGGCATCTACCATAAAAGGAAGTTCCTTGCCGGCCTTAACACGGTCTGCATATGCTTCCAGGAAATGATATACATGCTTCTCGCCTTCAATCTGGCGGATAAATACATCTCTGCCAAGGAAATGTTCCACATTTTCGCGAAGACCACCGGGCTGGGGATATACACTACCCAAACCATATTCAATCTCGTCAAAACCGTTGTATTTGCTTAAATCCATACCTTTAAGCTTCTTAACCAGATGCTCAAAGGTAACATTGTACTCTATATATCCTGCATTCTGAGGTCTTGTGATTTCAGACTTCTTTGCAATACAGGGACTTATGAATGCAAGCTTGTCTATTACATTCATATACTTCTTCGCATAAATAGCACCACACATCATAGGACTGTGAATCGGCACAAGTTTAGAAACCAATTCCGGAACATAATGCTCAATATAATCCACAACTGCAGGACAAGGCTGTGAAATACCTCCAACCATATTATGCTTAGTAATCCAGTTCAGATATGCCCAGGTTGTAATATCTGCACCAAAACTGATGCTGATAATGTGGTTCGCACCAAGGCTCTTTAAGTAACCCAGAATCTGTCTGTATTCATTCGGATAATTTGCAATAAAAGCAGGCGCTAATAATAAGCTGATTCTTTCGCCCTTTGCCAAATCTGCAAAGAAACGTTCCGTATCATCTTTAAAGTCTCTGGCTTTATGCTGACAAACATCGATACATGCACCGCAATGCACGCAGGAATCCCCATCTACCCTAACAACATTTAAAGCGCCATCCGCCACTGCATGATTTGCCTGCAAAACAGGACAAACCGAAATACATCTGTTACAACCCACACAATCTTCATTTGTGTAGACCAACCCCTTATTCAACTCACCCATAATTAATTACCTCCCCCAATGAGTATAATTAATACTATTTTATTCCAATTAGCGTTCATAGTCAAGAAAAAGCGCTCTTTTCCGACCTCGTCCTACACCTTTTTTATAAAATAAAAATCCCTTTACTTCTTTAGTCGGACAGGAGTTTTTTGTATAACTTTCCCGTTCAGCGATTTTAGGTAAAAGGACTTTTATTTTATAGTTATGTATGTTGTTGTAAATACTTCTCTTTTGTTGCCATTCCACCACGAATATGTCGTTCCGACTTATTAACGTCCAAAACAATTCTGGCCCTTTTGGCAAGGGACGGATCAATCTCTTCCAGACGTTCTGTTACATCTTTATGTACGGTACTTTTACTAATGCCAAACTTCTTTGCAGTCTGTCTAACCGTGGCATTTTGTTCAATAATATAGTTTGCTACTTCGATAGCACGTTCTTCGATATATGTTTTCAAAAGAAAACTCCTCATAACACTTTTTTACAGTTTATGAGGAGTCTTTATTCGTTATGACTAAATCCTTCTGACGCAGAAAATCTATTTCACAATCTCCGCATTCTCCATAAGATAATCAATAACCGCTTCTTTCATTGCAAGCTGATTAATATATCCCTTGCCGTACATTTCTTCCATCTGAAGTTTAAAATCAGCAGTTGCACCCAAATCTTCCATTACCGCATCCATATGCTCTGAAGTAATGGCAAGGCCGGCATCTTCATAGATTGCCTGCACACTCATATGACCGGCCACAATTTCCTGCGCTCTTAATCTCAATGCAGCTTCATATTCCAATTCATTAGCTGCACCTTTATATTCAGCAAGTGTACCATATGCACCACCAAAAAGCTGATTCATATAATCATATTCCTGCTGGTCTGCAAATTTCGTAAGACCCATAACATCTTTCACGTAATCTTCCGGATATTCCTGCACCAGACAGTAGTCTGTAATATATGTCTGCACATATTGTTCCAAAGCCTCATTTTCTTCTTTTTCTTCCAAATATGCGCGATATGCATCCGCAGTTAAAGCATAATCAGATAAGTGCTCTTTAACAAACGCATCATTAAATTCCGGCTTAATATAAATGCCATTTAATCGAATACTGAACACTGCATCCTTGCCGGCCACCTCTGCATTCCCGTACTCTTCGGGGAATGTTACTTCGATATCAAATTCCGTTCCGATTTTTTTTCCAACCAATTGTTCTTCAAAATCGTCTATATATCCGGCCTCACCAACTTTAATTACAGTGCCTCCATCTGCAGTAGAACCTCCCTCAAAAGCCACACCATCAATCGTTCCCACATAATCAAGATTAATTACATCAAATAACTCTACAACAATGCCGGCCTCTGTAGAATAATCCATATTGGATTCCAGCACTCCTTCAATTTGAGTATCAATACTACCTTCCACAATACCAAGCTTACTATAATCAACTCTGATATTCTGATATTGACCAAGTTTCACATAGTCCTGCACAACAACGCCTTCAATGGTTCCGTCATCGTTAAGACCTTCACTGTAATTCTCAACAGGTGCTGTAATAAGTACAGTTTTATAATAAATAAAATATCCAAGTAAACCTAAAACCAAAACAATTGCTGCGCCGATTGCAATATTACGCACACTCTTTTTCATCTGCGCTTTGCGGATTGCTTTTTCTCTTTTCTTTTTCTGCAATTCACGTTTTTTACTGCTCATTATATTCTCCTTTTACCCGTTCGTTCAAAACGTTTATTTGCTTGCATCCTCACTACGAATCTGTGCACGTTTAATTTTACCGCCCAAAGTCTTGGGTAATTCATCTACGAACTCTACGATTCGGGGGTACTTATAAGGCGCTGTCGCCTTCTTAACGTGATTCTGTAATTCCTTAATCAATTCATCGGAAGGTGTATAACCTTTCGCAAGTACTACGGTAGCCTTAACAACCTGACCTCTGATAGGGTCGGGAGCTGCCGTAATCGCACACTCAACAACTGCAGGATGCTCAACCAATGCACTCTCAACCTCGAAAGGTCCGATACGATAACCGGAACACTTAATAACATCATCATGACGGCCTACAAACCAGTGATAGCCCATATTATCTCGCCAGGCAACATCTTTTAAGTTATAAGCGCCACTGCCCAAAGCTTCCTTCGTCATCTCTTCGTCTTTATAATATCCTACAAAAAGACCAACGGGGGGCTGTTTATCCAAACCGCAAATTACGATTTCACCTTCTTCACCATTCTCACAATCTTCGCCCTTATCATTTAAAAGTCTCAAATCGTAAATCGGTGAAGGCTTGCCCAATGTACCGGGCTTTGCTTCGAACCATTCGAAGCATGCAATCAATACGGTACCTTCCGTCTGTCCGAAACCGGAAGCAATCTTTCTGCCTGTTAATTCCTCCCAGCGGTCAAATACTTCAGGATTTAATGCTTCACCTGCAGTACACCACTGTTCAACGGAAGATAAATCATAATCTTCCACCTTTTCCTGTAACATAAAACGATACATGGTAGGCGGTGCACAGAAAGTAGTTAATTTGTATTTCTCAATTACGCCAAGCAGATTTGCCGGAATAAATTTGTCCATATCATAACAGAAAATAGTTGCACCACAAATCCACTGTCCGTAAATTTTACCCCAGCCAAACTTCGCCCAGCCGGAATCGGATACGCTCATATGAAGCTTGTTTTCCTGTACTCTCTGCCAATATTTCGCAGTAACAATGTGTCCCAAAGGATGCATATAATTATGACAAACCATCTTAGGCATACCGGTTGTACCGGATGTAAAATAAATCTGCATAATATCCGTATTTTTGGTCGCAGCATCACCTGTAGGTCGTTCAAACACGTCAGACTGTTCCATTAATTCCTTGTTGAAATTAATCCAGCCTTCACGCTCTGTATTATCTACCAAAGCAATGTGTTTAATGCAAGAGGCTTCCGCCTTTGCAAGCTCCATCTGCTCTACTACATACGCATCATTTAAACATACAAACATTTCAATGTTTGCAGCATTGGCACGATATGCAATATCCTTCTTGGTGAGCTGTAATGTTCCGGGAACAACGATGGCACCAAGCTTAATCAAACCGGTTGCACATACCCAGTACTCCCAGCGTCTTCTGAGAATAAGCATTACAACCGAACCTTTTTTAACACCCTTGGATGCAAAAAAGTTTGCAGCTCTGTTGGACAACTTGCTCATATCTTCGAAGGTAAAAACCTTCTCTTCGTTATGATCGTTACACCAAACCAAAGCTCTGTTTTCAGGCTTTTCTTTGGCCCAACCATCTACAATATCGAAACCGAAATTAAAATTCTCGGGAATATTTACTGTATAATTCTTTTTAAAATCTTCGTAGGAATCAAACTGAATCCTAGGTAAAAACTTTTCTAACATTTTATCTCCATTCCATGCTTTGTACGCATAAACCTTACTCCGCAATCATGGTAAGGAAGGTTGCAGGCACATCTGAGCCGCATCTCTGTCCATGAGGGTAGGTAGGGTTAAAATAAATACTGTCTCCTTTTTGTAAAACGATATCCTGGTCACCAAAGGTGACGACGACAGTACCCTCTAACACCAAGTTAAATTCTTCCCCCTGATGAGATACGAGATCCGCTTTCTTATCGGAAGGATCCAACGTTACCAGGAACGGTTGCATAATAGTATTGTTAAAATGATATGCCAGGTCTCTGAATTCATACCCCGGATATCTGTCAGCTTTCTGACCATTTCCGCCGCGCACTACCTGATAAGTTTTCAGTTTCGCAGACACGCCGGTAACAATTTCCGAAAAATCCACTTTATAAATCTTAGAAAGTTTAAAAATCACGTTAATGGGAATGTCTTTTCCGTTTGCCTCGTACTGCTTGTATAACTCCACACTGATACCAAGCTCTTGTGCAATTTCGTCTTCCGAATAATCACAAATTTCACGAAGTTCTTTGATACGCAGGGCGATTTCTCTGATTTCGTCCATAGTTAACCTCCTTAAAATAAAAGGAAAAAGTCGCAAGCGACTTATCGCCTCCTTAAAAACAGGAATAGAGAATCGTATAAAAACGATTCCCATCCCGATTAAAATCTTTTATGATTCCATACCAATCTTTAATGCTTCCTGATTCAAACCAAGCATTGCTGCCTTCTTCGCAGGAATTACTTTCTGGATACCCTTATCCAAAGCTTCTTTGGTGCAGAAGCCTACTTCCTTAAACATCTTACCTACCAAAATGATGATTGCACAGCCTTTTAAGCCTTTTTCATCTGCAATCTTGGTAGCGTCGATGTAATATACATTAACATCTGTACGTTCTACTTTCTTGGAAATCATAGAACTATCTACAAGGATTGTACCACCGGGTACAACAGCATCTACGAACTTATCCAACGAAGGAAGATTCATTGCAATTAACACATCCGGCTGCGTTACCAGGGGCGAACCAATAGATTCATCACTAATTACAACGCTACAGTTACAGGTACCGCCACGCATTTCGGGACCGTATGAAGGAAGCCACGAAATTTCCTTATCATCCATAAGTCCTGAATATGCAATCGTTTTACCTGCAAAGAGGATACCCTGGCCGCCGAAGCCTGCCAATAATACGTTTAATGTCTTGCTCATTATTTGTCTCCTCCTTCTGCATCGATATCTTTGTATACGCCGAGAGGATAGTACTCAAGCATATTTTCACGAAGCCACTTCATAGACTCTTCCGGAGTGAGACCCCAGTTAGTAGGACATGTAGATACAACTTCGATGATTGAGTAACCCTTCTTATCAATCTGGTTCTGGAAACCTTTCTTGATTGCTTTCTTAGCAATGTTTACGTTCTTTACGCTGTCAACGGTTACACGCTGTGCAAGTGCTGTACCGCTTAAGGTAGAGAGTAATTCACAAACACGGATGGGATGACCTGCTGTAGAAGTATCACGTCCGTAAGGTGAAGTCTGTGTAATCTGTCCGGGAAGAGAGGTAGGTGCCATCTGACCACCTGTCATACCGTAGATTGCATTGTTGATAAAAATAACGGTAATGTTTTCACCACGTGTTGCAGCGTGTACGGTTTCTGCCATACCGATTGCTGCCAAGTCACCATCACCCTGATATGTAAATACTACGTTCTCGGGAACTGCTCTTTTAATACCTGTAGCAACTGCGGGAGCACGACCATGTGCAGCCTGCACCATGTCGCAGTTAAAATAATTGTAACTGAATACGGAACAACCTACGGAAGCAACACCTACAGTCTGTCCCACTACTCCTAACTCATCTAAAACTTCTGCAACCAAACGATGTACGATACCGTGTGTACATCCGGGGCAGTAATGAAAAGGCACATCTGTTAATGCCTTGGTTTTTTCAAATACAACAGCCATGATTACATCTCCTTTCCTGCAAGTGCGCGAATCTGGTCAAGTACTTCAGCAGGTGTAGGAATTACACCACCGGTACGACCGAAGAATTCAACGGGCTTTCTGCCGTTTACAACAAGACGCACATCGTCAACCATCTGACCCATATTCATTTCCACGCAAAGGAATTTCTTTGCTGTAGGAACAACCTTCTCAATTGTTTTGTCAGGGAAAGGCCATACGGTAATGGGACGAATCATACCAACCTTGATACCTTCTTCTCTTGCTGCCTTAATTGCACTTCTTGCCACACGGGAAGAAGCACCGAAAGCAACTACTACGATTTCAGCATCTTCTGTCATAAATTCTTCCGCACGCTGCTCTTCTTCCTTAATCTTCTCGTATCTTTCATAACGCTCTTTTACGAGATTTTCAAGTACTTCGGGCTCAATGTATAAGGAATTGATAATGTTCTTTGCTCTCTGATTCTGATGTCCGTTGGCTGCCCAGGGCTTATCTGCCACTGCGACATCCTTCTTCTCAGGAAACTCAACAGGCTCCATCATCTGTCCCAACATACCGTCTGATAAAATCATGGAAGGCACTCTGTACTTTTCACCCACTTCAAAAGCAAGGGGTACGAAGTCTACCATTTCCTGAATGGTGGACGGTGCCAAAACAAACATCTGGAAATCACCGTGTCCGAGTGCCTTGGTTGCCTGCCAGTAATCTGACTGTGAAGGCTGGATACCACCTAGACCGGGGCCGCCACGCTGTACGTTAATAATAAGTGCGGGCAAATCAGAACCTGCGATGTAAGATACACCTTCTGATTTCAAGCTCACACCCGGTGAACTGGAAGATGTCATAGTACGAACACCTGCTGCCGCTGCACCAAGTACCATATTAATTGCTGCCACTTCTGATTCAGCCTGTAAAAATACGCCACCCTCCTTGGGCAAACGTTTCGCCATATATGCCGCAATTTCAGTCTGCGGTGTAATAGGATATCCGAAGTAATGCTTACATCCGCACTGGATAGCGGCCTCAGCCAAAGCTTCGTTACCTTTCATTAAAACTTTCTCTGCCATTTTAATTATCTCCTTTCAAATCCTTTTATCTTTCTACGGTAATTGCCACGTCGGGACACATAATTGCACAAGATGCACAACCGATACATGCCGACTCGTCTGTCAATGTGGAAGGATGATATCCCTTCGCATTAATTTTATCCTTGGAAAGAACAAGAATTTTCTTCGGACAGGCGGTAACACATAATCCGCAGCCCTTACACAAAGCTTCATTAACGGTAATTTTTGCCATGTTTATTTCCTCACTTTCTGCTAGTGTTTATTTGAATATGAATTGTTATATCTTATCGAAATCAGGAACTCCGCTTTCCCACGGTGCCCTTACATAAATTTCCACCGGATACCAGTTGATCTCTGAATGGCTCTCTGCCTGACTGCGCACTCGGTCATCCTTATATAAATATGTAGGTATGGTGGTTGCCCATAACGGCATTTCACAACATTTCGAAATTTCTTCCGCATAAGATAGGGATTTCTCAATCGTTTCCCACGTCGTATCGTACTTAAGATGCGAGTTGTTTACAATCGCACTTACTTTACATCTGGAAGCATTTTCGATTTCTTTCATGATTTCCAAAGTTTCTTCCGGCGTTGCTGTTAAGTTTCGGTAGCGGTTTACAAGATACAGCATCTCATAATCCGTTTCAGCCAATTGTTTATGAAATCTTCCCAGAACTACGGAACCGGCATCGTCACCGCCCACGTCCATAATGACATCGTCTTCGGTTTCAAACACCATATTCAGGTTTATGGGAAATCCGGGTGTCTCTACGTTGGTGTTTGCAAACATCGGTGCAATCACGGTAATTCCCATCGCTTCCAGCTTCTCTTTATATCCGGACGATAGGAAGTAGGGATTCACCAAATCCAAATCTACAAGTGTGACTTTACGTCCGCTCTTTGCACGATCAATGGCAAGGTTTAAAGAAAAATTACTTTTACCGCAACCGTAATGACCGCAGACAATATAAAATTTTCTTTCTTCTGCCAAGAGAACACTTCCTCTCTTCCCGGTTCGGACTTTCGCTGTTTTTCGCGATTTTCTGCCAAAAACCTTAATTTAGATATAATATCACAGCCATTTTAAGAAATCAAGTTATGCCTGTAAGAATTTCAGATGTTCCAATAATTCTGCAGAAGGCTTTATTCCCTTCTTTTCCAGAGATTGCAGATATCTGGCAAATTCAATTTCTTTCTTATTTCTCTTATTCTCTACTCTCGTAATCACTTCGCTAATTGCTGGATTTTGCTTAAGATACTCTCTTTTATCTTTAGCAAACAGACAATACTCTGCTAAAATACCACGGCTCACTTTATTTAATCGGTTAGCCCCTTCAGACTCATATTTAATCCACATCATATAATCCGATATAAACATTTCTGAAATATTGTTACGATATCTTATAAGCCGCTCTTTAATCTTCTGCTTTGTCGCATCGGACAAATCATTGCTTTTACGATAAAATTGTATGTAATCATAATATTCCGAAGTAAGGGAACGTTCCGAAACATCATTCCATCGCACACCCTGTTCGGTACGGCAGAATTCCCAGCGATATCTTGCTACTACATTTAAAAGCATTTCTTTCAAATCCCCTTGCGGATACATCGGCAATGCAAATCTTGCAGGGCTGACTCTTCTTCGTCCTTCGATTTCCTGCCACATGCTGGCTCTGTATCCCACGTGCGGAATCAAAATAATATCAGGCAGAACTTCCGTCATAAGACGCAAAGCCTTCATCTGCCCGCCGGCACTCATGTAAGAATACTCCCTGTAAAAAAGTGAAAAATCTACCTTCCTTATTTCGTCCAGCACACCTGCAATTCTCTCATAAGATAAAATGCTGTTCTCTAAGTTGCCCATCAACTCTTCGCCCACCAAAAAAGGACAAAATGTGGCATTGGAACTATATACAATACGATTGTTGGGGCGGAAGAAATTCTTAATTTCAAAACGCACCTTACGCATCATATCATTATTATATTCCATCTCTTCTTCGTAACTGATGCTTCGTTTCTTCTTGAATTCCTGCAGAAAGTCTTTGTAATCACGTCCCAACTCGTCTCTGGAGGGCTCCCTCTCGCCGGTATAAATCAAATGCAGCCACTGACTGATGGTGTGCACGTTGTAATTACCTTCGTAGCGTCTCTGCTTTATCAAATCATAAATTCTGACCTGATCCTCTTTACTGAAATCCGTATCACTTAAGATCCCGTAATCCAAGAACAAATCCACCCAAAGCGGCGCATTGCCTTCTTCTTTCTTCCGGAATACAGCTTCATAAAGTTCATAAAATAATGTTTCAAATTCATGAATTTTTTTCATGGCATCCGGCGCACGGAACTGATTCTTGGCAAGAATACGAAACGAAGTAAGTCCTGCCATAAACTCTTCCTTCTGCGCTCCCGTAATTCCGGCAAATTCCAATAATCTCTTGGTAAGACCCGAAAAAGCACTTTGATATTCCACCATTTGATTTGCCGTATACTCGGTCATCATAATGGCTTCTTCTGCATCTGCCGATGTATTTAAAATTTCTATAGCATCCCTGATTTTTTCTGCAGGCGATATAAAATATACTCCGGGCGTTTCCGCAAACTCCCGCTCCATCGCCACTGCCATCGCATGAATTGATTCCAGCTCCGATACCACCGGCTGTAATTCACCTTTGATATCCCTGATTTCCAGTGCCATCTCATAATATCCGCTATATAAATTATCTCGGTTTGCCCCAAAAAACATTTGCCCTATTTTTTTATAAAAGAGCATATTCTTCTCGGCAGCACTTGCCATCGAACGGGCACTTTCTTCAATCTGCTTCAAAAAACTCATGGTTGTATACGGAACACTCCCGAAGAACCCCGAAACCTGTTCCATATTCAAAAGTGCCAACTCAGCCGCGACCTCTTCTGAATAAACATTGGGCGTATAAGACACATAATCACTTTCCAGACTCTCAATGTCTTCCAGTTCTTTGCACTTTATATTGTATTTTTTACCGTAATTTTTGTACTTCTCATAACTTACTTTCAGTTTGCCGTAAGCTCTTTTACTACGTTGATACCAGCGGTTCTGTAGCGCACTTTGTTGCTTATAAAAACGAATTGCAGACAGAACAGAAACGGAGAGATATTTTTTCTCTCCGTTAAAAATCGGTCTCATCAAATTAGCTCCCGCAAACGAATACATACAAACTTTACAATCTGTGGAAGCTACATAGTCATAACCGTAGGTGCCTAACCAAATATCGCTGATTCCCAACATATCCCCGGCGCTCATAATAATATTTCCGTAAGCGGTACGCGCAACAACTTCACCCTCCGCAATCATGCCGAGAAACTGCACTGTTTCATCGGTTTCAAAAATTATATCCCCCGATTTAAACACATATATTTTTTTGTCCTGATATTCTCTTTTTTGCATACCCGGCCTCACAATACTTCTATACTTATAAAATCCTTCTCACCGATAAAATTGTTCGATAGGTTGCGTTGGATATTTTAATACCCGTCTTTGCCGAACTGGCATGTACAATTTTACCGCCACCCACATAAATTGCTACATGACCGGAATAACAAATAATATCGCCCGGCTGCGCATCAGCATAGGCAACTTCCGTTCCTGCACTTCGCTGTGAATACGAGGTTCTCGGAATCACTACGCCAAAATTTCTGTATACGGATTGGGTAAATCCCGAGCAGTCAGCTCCGTTCGTCAGGGATGTTCCTCCCGCCACGTAGGGATTACCCAGAAACTGAATTGCGTATAAAGCAACCTGCTTACCGGCATCACTTCCGTAAGCACCTGTAATAACGGAGGTATCCAAGCTATATGCCGATCCGGTAAACTGTGCACCTCCACCGGAAGAAGTTGTTCCGCCTGTGCCTCCTGCATTCGAAGTTTCTCCGCCATTTGCGGCTGCTTCCGCTTCCAAACGTTCCTTCTCCAACGCTTCCTGACGTTCCTCTTCCAGCTGACGAATTTCTGCATTCTGCTGACGGATTTTCTTGGCATATTTGTCTGCCAATTTCTCTGCCGAAGCAATCTGTGCCGCATACTGGTCGGAAGCAGCTTGCAACTCGGCAACCATACCTTCCAATTCCGTCTTCTCCAATTCGCACTCGCCCTTAACAGCCTGTAACTCCGACTCTTCGATTTCAAGTTGCTCTTTCAAATCTGCAACTTCCTGTTTCGTCTTCTGATATTCTTCCAGCACTCTGTTATCATAGTCATATAACTGCTGTATGTACTCTAAACGTGTCAATAAATCAGACAAACTCTGCGTCTCCAAAAGTATGCTTAAGTAGGAATCTTCCCCCTTTTCATACATTGCCTGCAGACGAACCATAGTATCTTCATATTGCTGTTCTTCCTTTGCAATTGCCACATCTAAGTCTATTTGTGCCTGTGCTATTTGTTCTTCCAGTAATGCAATATCTTCTTCCAAAATCTCAATGCTTGCCATCAACTCTACAATTGCCATGGTAAGATCATCAATTTCACCTTCTATTTCAGCTTGTTCGTCCTCTAACGCACTGATATTATCTTCTATTTCTTCCAGTTCTTGCTGGTTCTGCTGCATCTGTTGTTCAGTCTGCTCAATCTGATTCTGCAACTCGCTGGACGTGGTTGCATATATCGTTTGACCGCAAAATGTTACAAGTAACAAAACGGTCGTCGCAATCTTCAATATTTTCTTGTACATTTTGCATTCCTCCTTAGTCCCATAGTTGTTTTTATTATATAACATTTTAATAGCGAATTACAACACTTCCCATAGATTTCCTTGCCTTTTAATCGAAAGAATGATACAATATTCCTTGCATAAAAAGTTCAGACAGGAGGCTTACAAGAATGCAGCATCTTTTATTAGCCACACTCAGTACCGGTTGGATTATTACAATCGTGGTACTTGTAGTAATTATCATCGCTATGATTGCCCTTTACTTTGCAGGCAAGAAAATGGAAAAGAAGCAGGCAGAACAGCAGGCTTTGATGGAGCAGAACAAGCAAACCGTCAGCATGCTGATTATTGATAAAAAGAAGGTTAAATTGAAAGACGCAGGTTTCCCTCAGGCTGTTTTAGACCAGGCACCGAAGATGTCAAGAAACATGAAGGTGTATGTCGTTAAGGCTAAGGTCGGACCCCAAATCCTTTCCCTTCTCTGCGACGACAAAATATTTGATACGATTCCCGTTAAGAAAGAAGTGAAAGCTACGATTAGCGGCATGTACATTCTCGGAGTGAAAGGACTTCACGGCAAGAACGTGACTCTGCCTCCCAAGAAGCGTGGTTTCTTCAAACGTACAATGGACAAGTTACAGAATGCAGCCGGTAACAAACCCGCGAAATAAGTTAAAAATAAATCCGTGGAACATTATTGTTTCACGGATTTTTATTTGCAATATAAATTATTCTTTTATTCTCTTAAATAATCTCTGTTTCGATTTTTGTATTACAGTGCGCCACCAACTGCTCACCGGATTTCAAATCATAAAGAATTGTAATTTCACCGCTATATTCCTTTTCGTCCACAATCACTTCTTCACAGCAGATCATCATATCAATCACACCAAAAGGTGTCTTATATTCCACGCTGCTTTCTTTTCCCGGTGTAAAAACCATCTCGGATTCTACAGCCCCGCTTTTGGAAATGACAGTGCTCTCAGAATTCATTACAATTCGATTACGCACTTCCATACCTTCAGCCGGTTTCTCTATGTATTCAATCACACATCCGTCTTCCGTTTTCTTATAATCACCTTGGACTTCCATTACGGTTACATCCTGCTCTTCACCCATAATTTGTACACCGGTGATTTTAATGTTCACTTCTCCCGTTGTCATCCTCTTCACTCCACTCTGTAATCAACTCCCAAAGTTTGCTTTTAATCACTATTTCATCATCCTCAGCTTCCATAACTGCAATCGCCAGCTCCCGGTCCGTCATCTCACACTCAATCACCTGACCGTTCTCATCCACAATCCTGCAACAGTCTGCCGTAATACTGAACTCCGGATACATCACCAGCCACAGCAATAATACAGACGCAATTCCATATATAACTTCGCCGTTTTTTCTATGTAACTTCTGAGTTGTTTTCTTTATAAAATCTTTTATGTCCATTTTCGTTCCTCCCGCTTTGAAAACAATGCCGTAATTGTTCTATTCGGCATTGCCGGCATCTCTTTTAAACAAAGCATTGCCGGTTCACGGGAAGAATATTCAATTGCATTCTAAAATGTTTGTATAAAATGTTTCTGCCTTCTCAAATCTTTATCCCCGACGCACTATTTCACCGGATGATAAAAAGATGATACGAATACCTGCGTTGCAAGGTTCTGCTCCTTAATGACATCTGCTGCCGCTTCCGCGTCGGATTCATTCTCATATAGTCCGAATACGGTAGGACCGCTTCCGCTCATCATCGCCCGCATTGCGCCGTGCTCTTTCATTACATTTTTAATGGCTGTAATCTCTGTATAACGTGTCTCGGTAACAGTTTCAAGCACGTTGTCCATTACTTTTACCACGCCGTCCAAATCGCCCGCACGTATGGCATCCGCCATTGCATCAATGTCAGGATGATATGTCAGGGAATTTGCATGCAGATTCTCAAACACATACTTGGTAGACACATCAAAATCAGGCTTTGCAATCAAAACCACGCAATCCGGCACATTAGGTAACATCGTCAGCACTTCGCCGATGCCCTCGGAAAGTGCAGTTCCGCCTACGATACAATAAGGCACGTCCGCTCCGACTTTAACGCCTAACTCGCAGAGACGTTCCTTGCTTACGCCCAGGTTATATAACTCATTGATTCCGTTAAAAACCGCAGCCGCATCCGTACTTCCGCCTGCCATTCCGGCTGCCATGGGAATTCTTTTTTCAAGGTGCATTTTGATGCCGCCGGGAAGATTGTATTCTTCAAACATAAGCTTAGCCGCCTTGCAAACAAGATTGCTTTCATCACAAGGGAGTCCTTCAATGTTACAGGTCATGGAAATCCCCTTATCATCTGTCTTTTCCAGCGTCAGGGTATCATACAAATCCACCGTCTGCATAATCATACGAAGCTCGTGATATCCGTCTTCCCTTCTTCTTAAAACATCCAGTCCCAAATTCACTTTTGCATATGCGTTCAATTCCAAGCGGTCCATATAGCCTCCATCCCAGTTCATCCATTTATAATATTTTACAAATTTACTACTTTTCCAATTCTTATCATTATTTTAATCTAATTTCAGATACGCTTAAAAGTATATCACTTTTTAAATAGGCACTCAAGCATATGCTTTTATTTTAGAGTAATACAATATGGCAGGAGTGCATTTAGGCAAAAATAGCACCCATAAAATTATTTATAAAAAACAACTATAGCTATAAACATTCTAAAAAAAATGCCGATAATAGTAGAAAGCAATTAATGGACTAATTGCGCGCAAAAAATATTTCACCAAGGAGGGTAAAGACATGAGTATTAATTCAGTAACCACATCTATGGAAGCTTCTTACAGCACCTATGCAACCAAGACTGACTCTGTCAAGAAGGCAGAGAATACTGCCAAGGCAAACGAAGCCGCTGCTGTATATGAATCTTCTGCAAGCAAACCTTACTCAAGCAAAAAGGTTGCAAATCCTGAACTTGTCAATCAGTTAAAAGCTGCCAATGATGCAAGAGTTGCACAGTTGGAAGATATCGTACATAAGTTGATTGCAGGCCAGGGCGATGCTTACGGTAAGGCAAATAACATTTGGCAGTTCCTTGCAAGCGGTAATTTCACAGTTGATCCTGCCACCAAGGCTCAGGCTCAGGCTGACATCGCCGAAGACGGATATTGGGGTGTAAATGCTACTTCAGACCGTATCGTAGATTTTGCAGTTGCATTGGCAGGCGACGATCCCGAGAAGTTGGAGGAGATGAGAGCCGCATTCCAGAAAGGTTTTGACCAGGCAACCAAGACCTGGGGCGGAGAACTTCCCGACATTTCCCAGAGAACTTATGATGCAGTTATGAAGAAATTCGATAAGTTGACAGGCAAAGTCGAAGAAACTACAGCAACCAATTAATGCATTTTAGGTCGGTTTTATTTTAGTCCGGCAGGCATTGATTTTTTAACGAAAACGAATATTTAGGACTCTGTACGCATATTCTGTAGAGAATACGTGCAGAGTCTTATTTTATTGAAAGGAGTTTCGTTATGGACTTAATCAAAACCAATATACATATGGATCGTACCGATTGCCGCGTCGAATCCCAGTTTACTTTGGATGAAGATTGCAATGTTTCTGACAGCAAGGCAGACATTGCCCGCATTCTTTTATCCGACGGTATTATTAAAATCGAGGAAATTCGCACTTACGACGAGCAGGTTCTGGTACGCGGAAAGCTGATATATCATATTTTATACGAAGCAGATGACAGTTTCGGCGCCCTACATTCTTTAAATGGCAAAATCCCCTTTGAAGAACGCATCAATGCCGACTGTATTTCTTCCGGCGACAATCCTTTGATTACCGCAGACTTGGAACATTTACATATTACAACCGTTAATTCCCGCAAAATCAACGTGCAGGCATTAATGCTTCTAACCGTCCTGCAGGAATCCATCCGAAGCGACGAAATCAGCACTGGCGTCACCAAGGACGAACCTGTAGAATACCGTCTTTGCAACAGACAGCTTCTAAGTATTGCAGTGATGAAAAAAGATCTCTGTCGCATTCGCGACGAAGTCAAACTTCCTGCAAATCTTCCTGAAATGGAAGAAATCCTTTGGAGCGACCTTTCTTTAAGCGGTGTGGAATTCAAACCCGTAGAAGATAAATTAAACATCAAATGCGATGTGAATATTTTCGTCATTTACAGACCCTGCGACGGTGGGAACGGCTATGAATTTTTTGAAACCACAGTTCCCTTCAGCCATAGTATTGAATGCAACGCAAGCAAGGAATATCTCATTCCCTATATTTCCTATAACCTCTCGCAAAAAGATTGTGAAATCCGTCCGGACTTGGACGGCGAAGAACGCGTTATTGGTTTTGATGTGATTATGGATTTGTACATCAAATTATACGAAGATATGAATCTTGACTACGTATGCGATGTTTACGGGGTACACAAAGAATTGGATGTAGAATACGAAACGTATGATATCAAAACACTTTTAGCGCAGTCTACCGCCGTTTTGCACCTTCAGGAAAAAGTGCCCTATAATTTCAAAGGCGAAGATCTTTTACAGATCAAATATAGCTCCGCCAAACTTTTCCCGGAAAGTGCCGTTATCGGAAATAACTCCGTGGATATCGAAGGTTATATTGCCGTAACTATGCTTTATATTACAGATGACGACCGTTTTCCGTACAGAACCGGCAATTTCGAAGTCCCTTTTAGTTATTCCATTGATTTACCCGGCATTAATACACAGACTATTTATCAGCTGAATGCAGATTTGGAACAGTGTCAGGTCATCTCTGCCGGAAGCGACAATCTGGATGTTAAAGTAAATGTGGCGTTCCAGATTTTTGCTTATGACAGCAATGTATTAGAAGCCGTAAGCAGCATCGAAGAGTCCGAATCTGTGTGCGCCGTAAACCGTCCCGGTATCGCAGTCTATTATGTAAAAGACGGGGATTGTTTGTGGAATATCGGTAAAGAATACCGCGTGCCTTTGGCGCGAATCAAGGAGCAAAATGCCTTAACCACGGACAGCGTGCGCAAGGGCCAGAAACTGATTGTGATGAAATGATTATAAAAGGTCATGGACCGTGGTAGTAACAAATTAGTTCGAAGGGTGTTTGTACTCGTCGGCATTTGGGTTGCGTTTTTTGCAACCCTATGTGCCGTTACGTAGTACAATCAAGCGAAAGCGTCCCTGAGAATAATTATTACTACCACGGTCCATTCGGTTTATATTAAAATATAATTTGCTCCAACTCTTTTTTCTTTGTTTTTAGTTGCATTTCACAATCCTTAATTTGTGCTTCAATCTCTTTTCGACTTCTTGAAATGTCATCTGTCATTTCGGTAATTTGCACTTGCAATGTGTCCAAACTGTTCAGTTCAAGGGTTTTATTTCTGGCGCCAAGCACTCTAACCCAGTCATCAGTGTTCTTAAAATCAAGACACGCATCTCTAATTTCTACACGCAAAGCAATAATCTGCATTTCCTTGCGTAATTTCTTTAACAATTCCCTTAATTCCTTTGCCAAATTTATAGCACCAATTGTATTATTTGTTGTTGAAAGGTCAAAGACATTACCCGTTTCATTACTAAATACCGGATCCATTTCGGCCGTATATGTTGCCGCACCCATACGATTCAATATTAAGATTGCAGTCTCAAAGGCTTCGTTGCAAACATCCAAGGTTCTTTTCGCATTCTTACATCTTATGGTAAGCACATCAATTTCTTCCTCAAGTTCCAAGATTTTGTCTGCGTCTTCGCCTTTTTCAGCCAATAAAGCATTCCTTTTTGCAGCATATTCTTTTTCATATTTTTCTTTGCAACCGGCAAACTTTGCTAACATACTTTTCGCATTATGAAGTTGTGATTCCACCACCTCATATGCCTCTAATGCCAAGTCATACCGTTCTGTTGCAGCATAGGCCTCCAGCTCCTCTTTATCCACCTTGGCAGAAAACAACAGTTTCATAAAGATGTTATTCTTAGCACTCTCCGATTCTTTTACTTCTTTATTTTTCTCCGCCTCTGCCTGTTCAAGTTCTTTTTTTAATTCAGCCAGACGTTGTTCCAGAATTTTAACTTCGTTTTGTGCTCTGTCTTCCTGAATTACTTGAATTGATAAGTCTTTTATTTCCAAACCCGAATACAAACTTTCCATTTTTCTCCTCCGGTAAAATATATGTTGAGTACTTTACTTACGCAATTTATAAATATATTTCTATTGCGAAAATTTCTCTAATGTATCTCCGGTCAGACGATACTGCGTCCAGTCGTCCAAAGGTCTTGCACCAAGCGATAAATAAAAGTCGATACTTGGCTGATTCCAGTCAAGACAACACCACTCCAGACGACCACACCCCTGAGATACCGCAATGCGGGCAAGTTCTTTTAAGAGTGCCTTGCCATAGCCCTTGCCGCGATACTCTTCTTTGACAAATAAGTCTTCCAAATAAATTCCGGCGCGCCCAAGGAATGTCGAGAAATTATAAAAGTACAAGGCAATCCCTACCGCCGTATCACCTTCCATTGCAAGAAGCACTTCCGCTTTCTTCTTTTCAAAAAGCCACTCTTTCAAAAGTTCCTCCGTCGCCACAACCTGGTCTGACATATCTTCGTATTCTGCCAAAGCATTGATGAAGGAAAGGATGGTTGATACATCATTTATATTTGCTTGTCTGATTGTAAAGTTGTTCATTGTTGCTCCTTCTATCCTAAAACAATCTCCCACTCACTTAATAATCACAAGTGCCGCGAAGGACAGTCCCTCCGCGGCACACATCTTACTTCACGCAGCCGATAAGTTCCTTAATATCTTCCACCTTGTTTCTGCGCATATATCCTTCAATTCCTTCTACAACTTCAATGGTTGTATAAGGATTCATAAAATTCATGGCACCCACAGACACTGCCGTAGCACCTGCCATAATGAACTCCAGCGCATCTTCCGCAGTTGCGATACCGCCCATACCGATGATGGGAATTTTTACCGCGTTGGCACACTGATAAACCATACGTACCGCAACCGGCTTAATAGCAGGACCTGACAAGCCACCTGTTTTATTCGCAAGCACGAACTGACGTCTGTTAACATCAATTTTCATACCGGTAATGGTATTGATTAATGAAATTGCATCTGCACCTGCTGCCTCTGCCGCCTTAGCCATTTCGGTAATGTCGGTAACGTTGGGGCTTAACTTCATAATTACAGGCTTCTTTGCAACATTTTTAATCTTGGACGTAATATCAAACAAAGCGTCTGCCTTCTGACCGAACGCAATGGCACCTTCTTTTACATTGGGGCAGGAAACATTGATTTCCATCATGGCCACATTGGTATCATTTAAGCGTTCTACGGTCTCCAAATAATCCTCTACCGTTTTCCCGCAAACATTTACGATAACAGGGGTATCAAACTTCTTCAAGAACTCCAAATCTCTTTCGATAAAAACATCCACACCGGGATTCTGCAAACCGATGGCATTCAACATACCGCCGTAGGTTTCTGCCACACGGGGAGTAGGATTGCCGGGCCAGGGTACATTGGCAACGCCCTTGGTCACAATGGCACCTAATTTATTCAAATCTACAAACTGGCTGTATTCCATACCGGAACCGAAAGTACCGGATGCCGTCATAACGGGATTTCTGAAAGTAACACCTGCAATAGTAACCTGAGTATTCATTAAATATCCACCTCCCTAGCATCAAATACGGGGCCTTCCGTACAAATTCTTGTATTGTTTACGTGAGAATGATGATCCTTCTTGGTGGTTTTGCACACGCATCCAAGGCAAGCACCAACACCGCAAGCCATTCTCTCTTCCAACGAAATATATGCAGTAATGTTGTTTTCTTCCGCATATTTTTTAATCGCGCGAAGCATGGGCATAGGACCGCATGCCATAATGATATCCGGCTTAATTGTCGTTGTTCCCAAAGCAGTTAAAACATTGCCCTTGCAACCCACGCTGCCGTCTTCCGTTGCAATATACACATTGCCGTAGGGCATAAAATCATCCGCAAGGAAGTTATATCTGTCACGGTATCCCAAGAAAATATGCTTGTCCGCATTCAATGCCTTGGCAAGCCCTAACATAGGCGGAATACCGATACCGCCGCCCATAAGAACAACGGTCTTTCCTTCTGCCTCTTCTACAGGGAAACCATTGCCTAAATTAGCAAGAATCTCCATGGTATCTTCTGCCTTGTAGGTAGCAAATTCCTTGGTTCCCTCACCTGCCACACGGTACACAAGACGCATTCTTTTATTCTCTCTGTCCACATCACAAATACTGATGGGGCGCACCAGCAAGTGTGACTTATCCTTCGGATAAATTCCGATAAACTGTCCCGCATTTGCATGGACTGCTGCCTCTGTTTCAATGAGACAATCATAAATACCTTCCGCAATTTCGGTCTGACTGTAGACCTTAGCGGTTTCTTTTTTTCGATAAAACATATCTTACCTCCTATATCCCTTTCCTTGTGCGTACATATGCAATCTTTCTCTATGCAAAGGGTGAATAGCGTACTCCGATATAACCCCCGCATCCAGCATTTGCAAAAGATAAATCGCAAACACTTTAAAATTTCCCAGATGTTTTTCTACCTGAAATTTCGTTTGATCTCGAAAAACCAATTCAATGTAATAATAGCTGGTCTTTAATCCGCTATGATGATTACACTCAATAGCCACAATATCCGAACATGTATAAGCTGTTTTTTTCAGTATTTTTCTTAACACCAGTTGTTGTCTGTAAACAATCACGGCTTTGGATGATAAAAAGAAATACAGAAAGAGCAAAAACCATAAAAAACCCATAATCAAGCCCATGCCGATAACACCCAATAAAGTGTTTTTCTCCGGTATTCGTAACAGTAACATAAGCAACATTTCAATCGGTGTTATTACAAAAATGTGAACCAGAATAAACGCAAGCAGGTAGCCTCTTATCCAACCGCCTTGTACCTTAAATTCATGATTCATAACCGGAGGTGCAACTACATTCGAATTGTACATATATATTCCTCCTAATCCTTGTACACTACCTTACCCTTACAAATAGTATACTTCACCTTGCCCGTCAGTTCTTCCCCTAAGAAAGGTGAATTCTGTGACTTGGATTGAAAACCGGTTACTGTCCACTTCTCATCCGGGTTAAAAATCACGATATCCGCAGGGCCTCCTGCTCTTAAATCCCCTCTGTCGATATTATACATTGCCGCAGGTTTGGCGGTCAGCTTGTCCAGCACATCCATCATAGACATGCCGGCCTCTTTTACCAGCTTCTCAATGCATAAAGGCAATGCTGCTTCCAATCCCAACATACCGCTTGGCGCCTCGGTTAAAGGCTTGTCCTTTTCTTCTTTGGCATGGGGTGCATGGTCCGTAGCAATTATGTCAATAGTACCGTCTTTTAAGCCTTCGATAATGGCAAGGCGGTCTTTCTCGGTACGAATGGGGGGATTTACCTTGGCAAGGGTTCCCTTGGCAAGCACCGCTTGTTCCGTTAATGCGATATGATGAGGCGTTGCTTCCGCGTGTACGCGATTACCGGGTACTGCCTTCGCTTTACGCACCAGTTCAACGCCTTCTTTGGTACTGATATGCTGTACATTCACAATTGCATTGGTTTCCAATGCAATCTGTAAATCTCTCTCAATCAGACTTATTTCAGCCTCACGGGGCGAACCGCCGATACCGAAATGCTCCGATGCCTTTCCACGATTGACGCCGTTATTGGTAATCAGGGACGCATCTTCTTCATGAAGGCTAATGGGCATATTCATTGCCGCAGTTTTCTCCATAGCTTCTCTAAGAATCGCTTCATCCATCAATGGAATACCGTCATCCGTAAAACCAATGGCACCTGCCTTTGCAAGGGCATCCATATCGGTTAATTTCTCGCCTTTTAATCCGAAACTTACTGCTCCGCAGCTCTCAACGTGAATGCCGGTTTCCTTGCCCTTGTCAAGGACATACGACAAAGTGTCCACGTTATCAATGCTGGGCTTGGTATTGCACATCATAATAACCGTGGTATAACCGCCCGCTGCCGCCGCCTTGGCTCCGGTATAAATATCTTCTTTGTACTCAAAGCCCGGGTCTCTGAAGTGGGTATGCACGTCCACCAGGCCGGGGGCCACAATCAGCCCCGTTGCATCAATCACTTCTGCATCCTCACATACTTCCGCCTCACCGATTGACACGATTTTATCATCTTTGATGAAAACGTCTGCCTTACCCTCAAATCCGCTTTTGGGATTGATAACATAACCGTTTTTAATTACAATCATTGGTACCTCCAAGTTTTAAAGTGAACAGTTTATGAAATAAAACTGTTTTTCTTTAAAAGTTATTTACTACATTATTCAAAAAGTATAGGCTTATCAATATATTCGGTGCACACCACCACATAAGGATAGGACGGAGTTTCTGCTGTGCTTTCTGCTGCTTCCGGCCCCACTAAGGTCGTGCCCATACACACACTTTCTTCCGTCAGATACAGTGCATCCACCGTTATGCTGTATCCGCCGCTCTCCTGCTGCCCGTATCCCACGCATAAATACATAAAATCGCCGTCGGAATACGCCTGATAAAAGCTTCCTTCCTTCTTCTCTTCCAACACCGAAATCAATTCCTTAGGAATGTTCTCCGTAGCCACAACCGAAAAATCCAAATCACGTACTTTTGCCGAAGGTTCTTCTTTTTCACTACAAGCAACCATACACATACATAAAACAGTTAATGTAAGAAACAGGTATACTTTTTTAAACATAGTTTCGCCCTTAACTTCTTTATTTCCATTTTATGTTTTTTTACTTTTTTTATGTGTAAAACACACGCTGTTTCTGCGTTTGGCATTCACAATTTATTGCGCCTTATGCATGGCAGGCCGATTCTTTTTAATAGAATAAGAAGTTGTAATTATCAACATCCTTCAACTGTTCTTTTACCTTGCGGCCGTTGAATTTCAACACATCAAATCCCGCATCGCCGTACTGCATAAAATATATTTCCTTGCCGGAAACCGCGCAGTAGTTATCGCCTGCACAGCTGCCGATATCAGTCAGTACTTCACCATCATAGAAGGCAAGCATTCTGTCACCGTTCTCGTCCGCTACCTGATATGCAAATACCACACCGCGTCCGTCGGCAGTTAATGAAGTGCTGTTTGCGATAATATTTCGCGCCACCAAAGTACTGTTGTAGTAAAGGTCAACAGTTCCGTTGCCGGCATCCTTGCCGATGTACATTTCGTTGTGTTCCATATATTCGATGGAAACCACATTATTGTCAATCACTTCAACCTTGCCCTTATCAAGCATCTGATAACCCATAGTATACAAGGTTCCTACGGTATCATTGTCGTCTGCATAGCCTACAAAATATGCCTTCTTGGCAGTCGTATCAAAATAGATTTCATCCTTCACATCCATAGGATAAACATCCCTCATTTCGATGGCTTCGCCGTCTACTACCAGACGATATACACACTGTTCGGAAATCGGTCCCACGGCAACGAAGAACATTGCATTTTCGGAATCCGCGCCCTGACATCTCCATGCATCGGTTGTAACAAGCTTTGTCTCTTTAGCACCTTCCTTGTAATAATAGAGACCTCTTGCATCCGTCAAATAATATACTTCACATTTTTTATCAATATTGTATACGTAACACTCTGTATAGTCTTTTCCGATTAGAACCTTTTCACCACTCTTGGCAGTTACCATATACAGTCCGTCTTCTTTTTCATAAACCACTGTTTTAAAAGCATCATCTGCTTCAATCACTTTAGTAACACCGGTTTCCAAAATTGTAATATTAGCAGTGCTTTCCAATTCAATAGTTGCGAGCTGTCCATCGCTTTCATTTAAAATCAACGCCTTGTCTTTCTTCGCATTCAAACGGAATGTAGTAACACCATTACACAAATTCTGAATTGTACCATCTTTTACCAAATACAGGTAGAAACTGCCGTTTGACGCAAAATACACCTCTCCCTTATCCGCAACTTCATAGTCTGTCACGCTCTGGCAAATCAAAGTAATCTTCTTGCTACCCTTTTTTGCACAATACAAATCAAACGTATTTCCGTTAATATTCTGCGCCCAATAAACATACTTGCCATCCGTTGTAACCACGGCAGGATTCTCGTCATTATTTTCGCCCTTCTCATTGAAATTCCATGAATTTGCCTGGGCAGAATATGCCACATCCTGAAAAATCGCCTTCTCTGTCATCACACAGCCGTTATCCTGATAAAAGAGAATACCGCGGGTCAATGACTGATAATGATTATGGTAAGCAATCAATCCAATGACACAACCGATAATTAAAACAGCAACTACAATGATACTGATGATTACGGCCTTTTTATGCTTCTGATACCACTTTAAATTATCATCTTTCGCAGCCACCTCGTCTTCGATGGGCAATACGGTTTTATTGTTATTCTTAACCTCTTCCACTGCCTTGCTGTAAGCTTCTTCTACCGCTTCATTGTCTTTCTTGATTTCTTCCATTGTCTCTTGTACCTCGCTTGTTTTGCTGTTTACAACTTTATCTTCGTTTTCAATCTCTTCTGTCTGCACTTCCGACTCGCCACCCGCCTCACACGTAGGCTCATTTTCCTGCGTTAAAAATTCCACCAGTTCCGTAAAATGCATTCCGTGGGACGCCTTAATCAATACCGCATCCCCTTGTTTCAAAAGCCCTGCAACTTCATTTTTACAATCTTCCGGGGTCGCAAAATGATAAAGTTCCATGGCATCTTTTTTATTCTCACATTCGACCGCACCCTGATACATTTCTTCGCTCAAGGTACCGACACAAATCAGTGCATCCACATTTTGCTTTGCAGCATATTCACCAACTCCGCGGTGCAAGGCCTTCTCATTCTCGCCAAGCTCAAACATATCACCGAGAATCGCCACTTTACGTGTATTCGCCTCGCCCAGCAAATCAATAGCTGCCTTCATAGACACAGGGTTGGCATTGTAGCAGTCATCAATGAGGGTATATTCAGACGTTTGAATCAAATGGCTTCGTCCGCTGACTGCTTCCACCGAACGGATTCCCTTTTCAATTTCCTCTGCATTAAGCCCCATAGTTTTACCTACGGCAGTTGCCGCCAAAGCATTGTAAACCATATGCTTGCCGGGCAGTGGAATCTCTGCCTCTATTTTCATATCGCCTGCGTGAATCACACATTCACTGCCAAACAATCCTTTATTCACCACATTGCTTGCGTAAACCTCTGCGTTCTCATCCATACCGTAAAAGACCGGTTTCTTTCCGTTTACTTCCGCAATGCCCGCCAGCTTATCATCATCTGCGAACAGACAGGCCGTTCCGCCTTCCTTCAAATTCGCAAACACTTCCGTCTTCGCTTTTAACACGCCGTCCCTGTCGCCTAACTGCTCTAAATGACACTGGCCGATATTCGTAATAACGCACACATCCGGCTGCGCAATTTCAGATAATCTTGTCATCTCGCCAAAATCGCTGATGCCCATCTCAAGCACTGCCACCTCATGCTCATCACGAAGTTTCAGAACCGTCAGCGGAAGTCCCACTTCGTTGTTGAAATTCCCCTCGGTTTTCAACACCTTATATTTCCGTGCAAGAACAGATGCAATAAACTCTTTGGTGCTGGTTTTACCAACGCTTCCTGTAATGCCGACCACCTTGATATCAAGGCTTTCCCGATAAAATTTAGCAATCTGCTTCAAAGCAGTAAAAGTATCTTTTACAACAATAAAAGTCCCTTCCACGCCTTCGGGAATGTGTTCACACACGGCTATTACAGCGCCGAGTTCAAAGGCTTTGGCTATGTAATTATGACCATCCACACGCTCGCCTTTGGTGGCAAAAAACAGGTAATTCTCTTTTACAAGTCTTGAATCCAGTACCGCCCCTGCTATTTCAGTTGCAGCATCGGCACCGTTTAAAACCAACTCACCGCCGCACGCCTTGGCAATGTTTTCAAAGGTCATATTTTTCATGGCGTTTTCCTTTCCGATTAATAACTTTTATTTCAGGAAATCAATGCCGTAACACTTGTTTTGCACGGACTTATTTCATTTCTTCCTATCGATACTTCTTTAATGAAATCTCAATAATATGCTCACAAAGCGACGCATAATCCATACCTTCCGCTGCTGCCTCCTGGGGCAAAAGTGAAGTCGGTGTCATACCGGGCAATGTATTTGCTTCAAGGCAATAAACGTTCTCATCAGCGTCCGCCATAAAATCAATGCGGGCATAGGTCTGCAGGTGAAGTACCTTGTAAGCAAGTTCTGCCGCCTGCTGGATTTTATCCCTTAAGGAATCCGAAATATTTGCAGGGCAGGTTTCAATTGTGCTGCCAGCCTGGTATTTATTTTTATAATCATAAAAGCCTTCCACAGGCGCAATTTCCACTACAGGCAACGCTCTTCCTTCAAGAAGTCCGCAGGTGAATTCCCGGCCCTTAATAAACTGTTCCAAAAGCACCTTGTCTTCGTACTGGAATGCTTCATTGGCGGTCTGCAGAAGTTCATCCTTGTTCTGCACCATATAAACACCGACGCTGGAACCGCCACGGGATACCTTTAACACCAGGGGGTAACCAATGGTCTCTGCCATGGAACGCACATCTTCGCCCTTATAAACAGTCACAGACTTAGGGGTAGGCACGTTGTACATCAGGAAATATTCCTTGGTAATGGCCTTATCCATACAGATTGCGCTACTTAAATAATCAGTTCCCGTATATTTGATGCCCATCAGGTCAAATGCCGCCTGAATTCTTCCGTCTTCGCCGTTGGCACCATGAAGGGCCATAAAAACAATATCCGAACGTTTACAGATTTCACAAACATTCTTGCCGAAGAAATCCGTATCACCTTTCTTTAAAGCTTTCAATTCATCCATGGTAGGGTTCTTTTCGCTGACCGCCTTCATACCCTCTGCCCAATCTCTTGTATCATCAAAAATCACATCAAGATTATCGTACTCCACACCCAGATATACATCCAAAAGTACAACCTGGTGTCCCTTTGATTTCAGTGCACGATAAACTCCTGTACCGGAAACCAGTGACACATCTCTTTCCGTACTGTTTCCGCCGGCTACAACCGTGATTTTCATAGCATCCTCCGTTCTGCGCTCGCGCGCATATCCATTATTATAAAATATTCCGTCAGCCATAGCTTTTGTGCCTGCACAAAGCCATACTTTACACATTTTATCACATCATATAATTATATCCTTTTATGTAGGTAAATTCAAGGTTATGTTCGGCATTCTGCCGCATAATGTTTTCTTGCTTCTCCCCCTAAATAAATTGCTTTTCTGTACAAAAAGGGGTATTATATACAATAATATGTTTTTTGGGGGACATACTGATGGACAGACAGAATCTGACACTTATGACTGACCTTTACGAGCTCACTATGATGCAGGGTTATTTTAAGAGTAAAAATGATAAAACCGTGGTTTTTGATATGTTTTACCGCACCAACCCTTCCGGTGGCGGTTACGCCATTGCCGCAGGTTTAGAACAGGTCATTCAATACATCAAAGAATTAAAATTTGAGAAAGAAGATATCGACTATCTTGCAAGCCTTGGTATTTTTGAGCAGGACTTCCTGGATTACTTAAGCACCTTCCGTTTCACCGGTGATATCTATGCCATTCCCGAAGGAACGGTTGTATTTCCAAGAGAACCGCTTCTTAAGGTAATTGCGCCCATTATGGAAGCTCAGCTTGTGGAAACTGCAATTTTAAATATTATCAATCACCAGAGTCTGATTGCCACCAAGGCTTCCCGCGTAGCTTATGCTGCCCAGGGTGACGGCATTATGGAATTTGGTTTGAGACGTGCACAGGGCCCTGATGCGGGTACCTATGGTGCAAGAGCTGCCATGATTGGCGGTTGTGTCGGCACATCTAACGTCCTCTGCGGACAGTTGTTTGACGTTCCCGTGAAAGGAACTCACGCCCACAGTTGGATTATGAGTTTCGACGACGAATATACTGCTTTTAAAACCTATGCAAACCTCTATCCCAACGCTTGCATCCTTTTGGTGGATACCTATGACACCTTAAAATCCGGCGTGCCTAACGCCATCCGCGTCTTTCGCGAAATGCGCGACGCAGGTATTAAGCTTGGCTACTACGGCATTCGTTTGGATAGCGGCGACCTTGCCTATATGTCTAAGAAAGCCCGTAAAATGTTGGATGAAGCAGGTTTCCCTGATGCAGTCATTTCCGCATCCAGCGACTTAGACGAATACTTGATTGAAAGTTTGAAATTACAGGGCGCCAAAATTACCTCCTGGGGCGTAGGTACTAACCTGATTACCTCTGCTGACAACCCTGCTTTCGGCGGTGTTTACAAACTTGCTGCCATCCGCGATGACAACGGCAAGTACATTCCCAAGATTAAGTTATCCGAAAACTCTGCCAAGGTAACCAACCCCGGAAATAAAACGGTTTATCGTATTTACGAGAAGGAAACCGGTAAGATTAAGGCAGACTTAATTTGTCTTGCAGATGAGAAATATACCGAAGAGGATTTTATCCTTTTATTCGACCCGAACGAACCTTGGAAGAAGACTAAAATGAAACCCGGCACTTTTACGATTAAGGAATTGCTGGTGCCCATTTTTATAAAAGGCGAGTGTGTTTATACCTCACCCTCTGTTATGGAAATCAGAGATTACTGCTTAAAAGATCAGGATACCATGTGGGACGAAACCAGACGTTTCGCAAATCCTCACGAAGTGTATGTTGACCTTTCAAGCAAGTTATATGACATTAAGATTTCATTGTTGGATGAAATGAGTAAGGATTGAATATAATGATTGCATTTTACACAAAAAGCATTTATCGTCATCGATAAATGCTTTTTATGTTTAGTGCTCAAGTAAATTGAGCATCAATTTTTTTCACTACAGCAAGGATATTATTGTTCCATAAGGAACCGTGTGAAAGCATCGGTACTTAACGAGTGCAAATGCAATGCTGCACGAGTTTAATATCCGCTATGTTTTCACTCGAGCGAGAGCGCGTTCCGTTGGAATATATAATACTCCTTGCGTCTTATACCTTTACTCGCTCAATTTACTTGAGCCCCTACTCTTCTTTTCTTAAATACGCAATAAAGTTATTTCCGTTCTCCTCAAAGAACTCCTTCGAATCATTCATACCCACCTTATAGACTCTTCCGTTCTCAGGATTCATCCACACGGTATTCAAGTCATTAAATCCTACAATCAGTACCGCCTCGCCGTCATCGCCGATAAACAACACCGGAATATCCTGATTTACGTAGTAGAGTACGGAATCCAGACTACAGCCCTGCAGCTCCAGAATCTCTGCGCCGGGCATTGCCTCTTCGAGAATCTCCACTGCACTGTAATCCCGATCCAACAAAGCCTGCGCATCTCTTGAATAGCCTTCATAAGAAAGTATGGTCTCCAAACACACTGCCAGAGATGACGTCTCATCATCCACTTTGGTGCCGGTAATTTTCATAATCTGGTTACGGCTTACAAGATTCCCTTTTATCCATACGTAGTCGCCGTCGGCATTGATGACACTTCCTGCCACGGGATATGCCTCGCGGATTGCAGCTCCCGGATTGGTATATACGCCCGATATTCCGCCACCGCTATACACATAATAGGTATTTTCCTGGGGCGCGATGTCCAGAACAATGTTTCTTTCGCCTTCGTACAGAACTTCCTCAGGCACCATAAACTTAATGGAACTGTCTTCCATCTCGGAACGCATTACAATCTGGACGATTTTTTTATAGCTTTCGGTAGCAACCACTTCAATGCTGTTCTTACCGACCTCTTCCACTTCGTTATTTAGAATCGTGCCCGCTGCAGTATCCGTAAAACCAACGCCGTCACGGTCTCTTTTGACCTGCTGCAAAGTAATCATATTGTCCTGAATTTCACAGCCCGTCACGTAACGGCCTTCTTCGCCGTAGGTTTTTAAGATATCACCCTTTTGGTTACGGATGTAAACCGTATGCATGGGGAAGGTTGTATTGCCCGTACTGTCCGTATAGATATCTTCCAAATTGGCAATGCCGTAAATCAAATCATTGCCCATAAAACCTAAGGGCAACACGCGCTCATTCTCTTCCACACGAATCAACGAACGCTTACCGCCGTCAAGACTCATCAGCAACATTTCCCTGGAATTATAGGTATTGTTGCCGGCCTGCCATACAAGCATGGTATTATTATCAGACACCTTAAAAGTATGCTCACTTACGCCGGATACCAGTTCCTGATACTCTCCGGTCTCCAAATCCACGCAGAAAATTGTGCCTTCCAAATACACATAAAAGTCGCCTTTTTGATTTAAGTACGCCAGCTTCTCCACATTGACTTTAAGCATCTCGTAGGTTTTATCATAAGGGATAAAAAGCAGTTCTTCCACAGTATTCATATGTCCGTTGTAAGCATAAACCTGAATACCGACCTCGCCCTCATGATTACCGCGGTTCATATAACCATAAACAATGAAAACGGCATTTCCGGTTTCGTCTACGCTGAGAATTTTGATATCGTGTTCTTGGTTTCTGGTACGCCAGTCAAAATTGTTCTCATCATAAAAACTAAATGCTCTTGCAAACTTATTGTCTGCAATATTGCACACGTACAAATTACCTTCTTTGACAAAAGCAAATACATTGCCGTCTTCGCTTTCGGTCAGGGAAATATCCTCATCGGTAATGCCGAGCACAATTTTATTACCATAAAAGGCATGGTCCTTCTCGAAAAACATCTGGTCCATATAGCGGTCGTATTCCAAAAGATACATTCGCTCCGTTCCGGAACGCACGCGAAAACGCTCTGTCACATTGTAGTAATGGGTATCTCTGCCCTCTTTTAAACTTACCATATATTCCAAGCGGATTACCGCAGTGGAAGATGCCAGTTCTTCCAATACAGCCACCGGCTCCGTCTCTTTTACCACTTCCAAATCACCCCAGGTAATCTGGTCAAAAGAACTGTGAATATTCACGTGGCGATAGTTAGTATTGTCCCCTGTAGAATCGCTTTCCAGATAAGTAATCAGCTCTTCACTTTCCGGTACTTCCGCAAAGGTTTTATTGGAAAAATCATAGGCAAAGGCCAGCTTTTCTCCGGCATTGTAATCATATGCCTGAATAATGCGTGTGTAGTATCGCAGCACTTCTCCCGTATCTAAGGACACCAAAATCACCATAGTATATTCCTGGTTTGTCTCAATCAAATCCTTCAGGGAAAAACTGGTGGTAATGTAATCTTTCTTCTCAACATAATCGGTAAGTTCCGTGCTTTCAATCAGGCGCTCGCCATCGATACTTCTGATTTCGTAGGCAAGTCCCGTAATCTCCCTGCCGTACTTGTCCACGTAGATGGATACAGAACGCCCTTCTTCCAAAGGCGTAATACTTTCGCGCATATATGACGTATCCATAGGATTGACATAGCCCTGCATTTTATTGATAATATGAGCATTATTCTGAATAGCTACCGTAGGATAAGTGGCTTCTGCCATTTCCATGGTCATGCCGGTATTTTCACGGTTTAAAATTACACTGAATAAAAATAGCATCAGGAAAAAAGTAAGTGTTACGACAGTTACTTTGATGGCTTTTTTCATTTTCGCATTCATTTTACTTTTCTCCTTTCTGTTTTACTCTTCCAACAGTTTCTGCAAAGTGGTATGAATTCCAAGGAATTTGGTAAAATCTTCTTCCTGTTTCACAAGTTCCTTCTGCTTTGCGGCCGAAATCATTTTCGTACGTTTCACCGCCCGAATTAAAATATTTTTAGGCGTATGCGTCATGTCAATAAACTCCAGAAGCTGGGTCTCATACCCTTCCTTTTCCAAAAGAAGTGCTCTTAAAGAGTCCGTTGCCAATGCTGCCATTCTGTCTTTTACAATACCATATTTTAGCATAGGCGCCAACTCTTCACCGCTAATCTGCCTATTAACTTCATGGTGACAACAAGGCACGGATAAAATCACCCTGGCATTCCACTTCAACGCCTTATACAGCGCATAGTCTGTTGCTACATCGCAAGCATGAAGCGTCACTACCATATCCACTTCGTCCTGACCGGTGTAATCCTTGATATCACCTGTCAAAAACTGCAAATTCGTATAACCGTATTTATCCTTTAACTTATTGCAATGCGCAATCACATCTTCTTTCAAATCCAATCCTATAATTTGCACATCTTTCTTTTTTAACTCGTGCAAATAATGATAAATTGCGAAGGTCAAATAGGACTTTCCGCAACCAAAATCCAAGATGCGAATCACATCCCGCTCTTCCACCGCAGGCAAAACATCTTCCACAAATTCCAGAAAGCGATTAATCTGGCGGAACTTATCATATGCCGAATGTATGATTTTACCCTGAGGCGTCTGCACACCCAAATCAATCAAAAATCCCACAGGGATATTTTCTTCTAAAATATATTTTTTCTTGCGGTTGTGAGAAAGCTCCTGTAAACGCTCTTCCGTTACAATTCCTACATCTTTCTTTCCCGATGCTTTTGCATCTTTTCCCAACTCACCGGAATTCTCTGCTTTTCCATTTGTCACAGCCGGATTTTTCTTTTCTTTCACTGTTATTGTGCCCTTTTTATTCGTAAGACAAATCAAAGTGCCCTGTTCATGATGCACTTCCATCTGACCAAAATCATTCTTTAACCAATTCTCGCATTTATCTGCCAGCACTTTTGCATCTACATTCTCGTGAAATACCTGTTTCCCTTTAAAAGAACTCACCTGATATACCAGTTCATTTTTTAGCATAACCGGACGCACTTTTATCTTAGTAACACTCTCTTTGTTGCGCGCATTGCTTATGATGATTTCTTTTAAATCAACATTAATATATTGATTCAGTTTCTTGCTTAACTTTTCCCACTGTGAGTTACTATCCATAAAACACCTATACTACTATAAAAAACTTCCAAATTATTACATCATATTCTATCAATATCGCTTTTTTATATCTGATAAAACAGTATATTTTCAAACCACGTCGCTTACCATCGGTGTAGTTTCACGCTACATCTTCTTAAATATAAGATAATAAACCGGATGGCGAATGTCTGTGGTGAATATATACCGATTGAAGACCGTTTTTTGACCGTCGGCACTTAATGAAAAGTCTTGCTTGCAAGGCTTTGAATTTAGTGTCCGTTACGTGCCAAAACCGAGCGGGAGCGTGTCTGAAATCGGTATATATTCACCGCAGACCCCTTCCGCATATTCCTTATAAAAAGGGTGTAGCACGAAACTACACCCCTCTCTTTTATTTCAATGCTTCCAATCGGCAAATTGCTTTCTTCAAAGCAATGGTTGCTCTGGTAACATCCAAGCTGTCGCCCTTTTGGGCAAGACGCTCTTCTGCACGTTCTTTTGCACGCTCTGCACGTTCTTCATCAATTTCAGAAGGCCATTCTACAATTTCCGCAAGGATGGTTACTTCATCAGGAAGAATCTGTGCAAACCCGGAAAGAAGTGCAGCATTTTTCAGTTGTTCCGGCTCTGTAATGGTTAAAACGCCGGGATCAATGATAACTGTGGTAGGGATGTGGCCCTTATAAATACCCATCTCACCTTCTGTTGTATTGAACTCAACCATAGACACCTGACCCTCATAAAAGACACGCTCAGGAGTAATGATTCGAAGTTCAAAAAGCTTGCTATCGTCCATGCTTCTCTCCGTTCTTAGCGATTATGCTTTCTGGTTTCTTTCTGCCATACGGGCAACTACATCATCAATGCTACCTGCATTCAAGAAGTAACTTTCAGGAATGTCATCATGCTTTCCTTCCAGAATTTCCTTGAAACCACGAATGGTTTCGGATACGGGTACGTACTTACCTTCCAAACCGGTAAACTGTCCTGCTACGAAGAAAGGCTGTGATAAGAATCTCTGTACCTTTCTTGCGCGGTTAACAAGAAGCTTATCTTCTTCTGATAATTCATCCATACCAAGGATAGCAATGATATCCTGCAATTCTTTATACTTCTGCAAAATTTCCTGAACGCCGCGGGCAACCTTGTAATGCTCTTCACCAAGGATTCTGGGATCCAAAATTCTGGATGTAGATTCCAAGGGATCAACCGCAGGATAAATACCTAATTCTACGATAGAACGTGATAATACGGTTGTTGCATCCAAATGCGCAAATGTTGTTGCAGGAGCAGGGTCAGTCAAGTCATCCGCAGGTACGTATACCGCCTGAACGGAAGTAATGGAACCGTTCTTAGTAGATGTAATACGTTCCTGAAGAGCACCCATTTCAGTCTGTAATGTAGGCTGATAACCTACCGCAGAAGGCATACGTCCAAGAAGTGCTGATACTTCGGAACCTGCCTGGGTAAAACGGAAAATGTTATCAATGAAGAGTAACACGTCCTTACCACCCTTATCACGGAAGTATTCTGCCATGGTAAGACCTGTAAGACCAACACGCATACGCGCTCCGGGGGGCTCGTTCATCTGACCGAACACCATGGTTGTTTTATCAATAACGCCTGATTCCTGCATTTCATGATAAAGGTCATTACCTTCACGGGTACGCTCACCAACGCCGGTAAATACGGAATATCCACCGTGCTCTGTAGCAATGTTACGGATTAACTCCTGAATCAATACGGTTTTACCTACACCGGCACCACCGAACAAACCGATTTTACCACCCTTCTGG
>CAZQBM010000003.1:0-55227 GCA_964591945.1 uncultured Lachnospiraceae bacterium
AGACAGTAACGTTTTTCAGATTATTGAATTCCAGCATGTAAAGCCCGGAAAAGGTGCTGCGTTCGTTAGAACCAAGCTGAAAAACATCAAGAGTGGTGGTGTGGTTGAAAAGACTTTTAGACCTACCGAAAAATGTCCTCAGGCTCGTATCGACAGAAAAGAAATGCAGTATTTGTATTCTGATGGCGATATGTTCAACTTCATGGATGTAGAAACATACGATCAGATTTCCTTAACAAAGGAAGAAATCGGTGATTCTTTGAAGTTTGTAAAAGAAAACGAAATGGTTAAGATGTTATCACACAATGGTAGCGTATTCGCAATTGAACCCCCTCTGTTTGTAGAACTTGAAGTAACAGAAACAGAACCCGGATTTAAGGGCGATACAGCAACAGGTGCAAGTAAGCCTGCTACAGTTGAAACAGGTGCAACCGTTAGTGTTCCTCTTTTCGTTGAAATTGGGGACAAGATTAAGATTGATACAAGAACCAGCGAGTACTTGAGTAGAGTTTAATCTGTATAATTCAATAAATCATTAGCTTATAAAGACAATGAAGAGATTTCTTTTCGTTGTCTTTTTTGCGTCTTAATGCGGAATGTTTTCTGAATAATATTGCGTACAGAAATAATTTGAAAAATCTATCAACAAATCTATTTTCAAATCGCCCGTTCGGGCTGGTATAGGAGGTTCTATGAAAATTCACACATTTATTTGTCATATTTTACAGAAGATGCAGGAAGAATTGGGAGAGGAAATTAAGGTTTCCATTCAGGATGTTACCAAGAATAACGGCGTGGTTTTTACCGGTCTGACTTTTACACAAAAGAATGTCAATATTTCGCCAACTGTTTATTTGGAAGATTTTTATGAGAAGTATCAGGAAGGTACGGCTATGGAAGATATCATTAAAGAAATTAAAGAGATTTATGAGAAAAGTAAATTGGATAAAGACATTGATATGGAGTTTTTTACGGAATATGAGAAGGCTAAGGGGCGTATTGTATATAAGCTGATTTACTATGATAAAAACAGGGAATTGCTGAAAAACATTCCCCATAGGGAGTATCTGGATTTGGCAATTGTATATTATTATCTTGTGGATATGAAGGAGTTTGCCAATGCAACCATTTTAATTCACAATAAGCATTTGGATTATTGGAAAGTGGATGAGGAAGAATTATACAGACTTGCCACGAAGAATACGCCGAAGTTGCTGAGAATGCACTTCTGCGGAATGATGGATGTGTTAAAAGAATTAACGGAAGAGGATTTTTGGCTGGAAGATAAAGAAAAGGATGCAGATGACGATAACAGGCTGCTTATGGAAGCCCATAGCGAAAAAGATGCAACAGGAATGTATGTACTTAGCAATGTTTCGAGGTTATACGGTGCATCGGCTGTTCTGTATGAGGGTGTTTTAGCGTATTGTCATGAACGGTTGGGCGGAGACTTCTTTATTCTGCCGAGTTCGGTACACGAAGTGATTCTGGTGCCGGATGAAGGTCAGGTTACGCGGGAAAAACTGAGTCAGATGGTGAGAGAAGTCAACGCTACGCAAGTAGAGGTTCAGGAGCAATTGTCAGATTTTGTCTACTATTACAATGCTGAAAACGGGGGGATTGTGCGACTTTAAATACTAGACAAAAACGAAATAGTATGGTATGATAGGCAACAGTGGCGTAACATTTTCGTAACATTTTGCCGCTGTTGTAATGCACCCGTAGTCTAATGGATAGAACGAAGGCCTCCGACGCCTTTAATGCAGGTTCGATTCCTGTCGGGTGCATTTAGAAAGAGTTACAGGGGGACTGTGATGAAAGCAATTAAGGCCTTTGTGGTCGGTTTTATAAGTAAACATTCGTTAATTACAGCTACTGCGTTGTTCGCAATTTCAGTAGGTGCTGTTGCTATGATTGTATTTGGTTTTGGCGGCAGGGACACTGCGACTACCGGAGATAATGTAAATGAAGTTTCTGAAAGCGAATCCCAAAGCAGTGAAGTGCAGGATGATATCCAGGATTTGACCTTGTTGTGTGATGCATATCCGGAAATTAATGAAGTAATGATTAATTATCACAATGCGTTGGCTGAGAATGATGAAGAAACCATTAAGAAATATCTTTTATACGTAAATGAAAACGAATTGGTGAATATTGCGGTAAAGAGTGAATTCGTAGAAAGCTATAACGATATTCATTGCTATACGCAGGAAGGCTTTGAAGAAGGTTCTTACTATGTGTATGTATCTTATCAGCTGAAGTTAACCAATTTTGACACCACGATTCCGGGCTTGATTGGTTTGTATTATTGTCCCAATGAGGCAGGAGACTATCATATCTATCGCAAGGCCGATATGAGTGAGAATGTTTTGGACAATTACTACTCTGCATATATGAAGCAGGAAGTGCAGGATTTATATAATACCGTTGATTTAAAGTACAATGAAGTTTTGGATTCCAATCCGGATATTAAGACTTATATGGAAGGCTTTGAGGAGATGGTAACCAACGAGATGGTTAAAATCATTGCCCTCCGTGAGGCGAGTGAAGCAATTAAAGAGTCTGAAAGTGCTTCGGAAGCTTCTGAAACAGAGTCCGAAAGCGAAACACCTGAAGTTGCAACTACGGAAACCGTTAAGGCAACTACAACCGTTAATGTCAGAAGTTCAGACAGTGAGACTGCCGATAAACTTGGTAAGGTAAGCACCGGAACAACCCTGACCCGTTTGGAAGAGCGAGTAAACGGTTGGAGTAAGGTTATGTACGAAGGTAAGGAAGGCTATATTAAGTCAGAGTTCTTAGAGGTTGTATCTACAGAGACGGAAGGTGGAGAAACAACCACCGGCGCTACTTATGTTACGGTAAAAGAAAATGTAAACATTCGTGAGGAAGCAAGTCAGGATGCAGATCGTGTTGCTTTGGCTTATGCGGGAACCAAGTTAGAATTGGTAGAGAAGATGAGCAACGGCTGGACCAAGGTTAAATATAACGGCGAAATCGCGTACGTCAAATCGGAGTTCGTTGAGTAGAAGCAAACAAAGGATAAAAGGTTCGTAATCGTAGGATTATGGACCTTTTTTAATATAATATAACTATGGTAAAATGTGTAAATAATGGTGGATTTTCTATTAAAAAATATATATTTTTGTGGTAGAATATAAATGTTGTACGCACGTTATATTTATTGTGATTTTGAAATGAGGGACTTATGGAAGTCAGAATTAATAAATTTTTGGCAGAGGCCGGTGTTGCTTCAAGAAGACAGGCGGATAAGTTAGTGGAAAGCGGACAGGTTACCATTAACGGAATAAAAGCCAAGAATGCGGATAAAGTAAAAGACGGCGATAAAGTCACTGTAAAAGGCAAACAGGTTTTTATGCAGGATGAGAAGCATGTGGTTGCCTTTTATAAGCCGGAAGGTGTGACTTGTACCAAGCAGGATAAATATGCGAAGGTTACCATTGATGAAGTGTTCAAGTATCCGCTTCGGTTAAATTATGCCGGGCGCCTTGATAAGGATTCCAAAGGGCTTTTGATTATGACCAATGACGGTGACTTGATTGACCGTATGATGCGGGCAAGGAATCATCACGAGAAGGAATACATTGTTAAGGTTAACAATCCGGTGACGAGTGATTTTATACATAAAATGTCGGAAGGTGTGTATTTGGAGGAATTGGAAGTGAATACCAGACCATGTACAGTGACTAAGGTTGGTGAATATACATTCCGCATTATTTTGACACAGGGATTAAATCGTCAGATCCGTCGTATGTGTGCAAGTTTAGGATACAGAGTAGATTCGTTAATGCGTGTCCGTGTAATGAATGTGGAGTTGGGTGATTTAAAACCCGGTGAATACCGCAGAATTACAGGGGATGAATTAAGCGAGCTGTATCGATTGGCAGGCGGAAGTGAAGAATAAGTGATACCGACAGTAATGAGAAAGCGCTAATGATATAGCGGGCGATTGCCTGAAATGTATGAGAATAGGAATTTGTAGTAGATAGAGAAGGATTATGGTATGAATAAAGAGCAAAAAATCGAAAGAATGAAAGAACTGGTTAAGATTTTATCCGAGGCATCTTACGCGTATTATGCCAAAGATGAGGAAATTATCAGTAATTTTGAATATGACAGATTGTACGATGAACTGGAATGCTTGGAGAAAGAGTGCGATATGATTCTGGCCGGAAGCCCTACCTTAAAAGTAGGATATGAAGCCGTGGATGAACTTCCCAAAGAGAAACACGCAGCACCTATGCTTTCCCTTGGCAAAACAAAGGAACGTGAGGAGTTAAGAAGTTTTCTTGGCGAACAGAAAGGTTTGCTTTCCTGGAAATTAGACGGTCTTACGGTTGTTTTAACCTATGAAAAGGGAGAATTGATGAAGGCGGTTACCCGCGGAAACGGTGAAGTGGGGGAAGTGGTTACCAACAATGCTAAGTTTTTTAAGAATATTCCCCTAAAAATTTCGTACGAGGGGACCCTTGTGATTCGTGGCGAGGCTGTGATTGGTTATGAGGATTTTGAGCGTATCAATGCTAAAATAGAAGATCCTTCCCTACAGTTTAAAAATCCAAGAAACCTTTGCAGCGGTTCCGTTCGTCAGTTAAATAATCAGATTACCGCAGAACGTCATGTGCGTTTCTTCGCATTTTCTCTGGTGGAAGCGGAAGGCGTGGATTTTAAGAATTCCAGAAAAGAGCAGATGGAGTTCCTTAGAGGGCAGGGCTTCGATGTGGTAGAGTACAAGGAAGTAACTGCTGACAATATACTTGAGGGCATTGATTACTTTGCGGATGCAATCGCAAGTTATGACATTCCGTCGGACGGCCTGGTTTTAGTCTTTGATGATATTGCTTATGGCAAGTCTTTAGGTCGTACCGCGAAGTTTCCGCGAGATGCCATTGCTTTTAAATGGGCGGATGAGGTAAAGGAAACCATTTTAAAAGAAATCGAATGGAGTCCCAGCCGTACGGGGTTAATTAATCCGGTGGCGATTTTTGAACCTGTGGAACTGGAAGGAACTACGGTAAGCCGTGCCAGCGTCCATAATATCAGTGTAATGCGTGCATTAAAGCTTGGTATCGGTGATCGAATTACCGTATATAAAGCCAATATGATTATTCCGCAGATTGCGGATAATTTGACGGGAAGTGACAGTGTGGAAATTCCCTGTACCTGTCCTGTATGTGGCGAAAAGACCGAGATTCAGGCGGTAAATGAGGTGCAGACATTATATTGCGTCAATCCGGAATGTCCCGTAAAAAAAATCAAAGCATTAACCTTGTTTGTAAGCAGGGATGCCTTGAATATGGACGGATTGAGCGAAGCAACTTTGGAGAAGTTTGTGGCAGAAGGTTTTATCCGCGATTACAAGGATTTATTCCGCCTGGAGCGCTATCGCGATCAAATTATTGCCATGGAAGGCTTTGGTGAAAAGTCCTATGATAATCTGATTGCAAGTATTGAAACGGCAAGAAATACTACATTGCCCCGTTTGGTTTATGCTCTTGGCATTGCCAATATTGGCGTGGCTATGGCCAAAGTGGTTTGTAAACATTTTGATTACGATTTAGAGGCAATGCGTGTTGCTACGGAAGAAGAGGTCAGCCAAATCGAAGGTGTTGGCGATGTCATTGCGGGCACATTTTGTTCATATTTCCGTGATATAGTAAAGATGCAGTCTTTGGACGAATTGTTGCAGGAAGTAGTACTTGAGAAACCGGAAGCAAGCGCGGATGCGGATAAGTTAAAAGGTAAGACCTTTGTTGTGACCGGTAGCGTAAATCATTTTAACGGAAGAAGCGAGTTAAAAGAGATTATCGAAAATATGGGCGGTAAAGTTGCCGGAAGCGTTTCAGCCAAGACAGAATGTTTAATTAATAACGATACGACTTCAACTTCGTCGAAAAATAAAAAAGCCAAGGAATTAAACATTCCTATTTTATCGGAAGAAGATTTCATGGAAAAGTATGGCGTGGAAGGTACGATTTAAGTAAGAATTACATTTAATCTGCAGGAATGATTATTTGGAAGGTTCTTTCGTTGCCTGTAGTTGCCTGTAAAAGCATTTTATGATATGATTTCCAAAGATTGTTTGATAAAAGGAGGGTATTTCAATGCCCATTAGAACACAAAGCGATTTGCCGGCAAAAGAAAAGCTGGAGAATGAAAATATATTTGTGATGGACGAAACCAGAGCTATGCATCAGGATATTCGTCCGTTGAAGGTGTGCATTTTAAATTTGATGCCGTTAAAAGAAGAAACCGAATTGCAATTGCTGCGCGTGTTATCTAATACGCCGCTTCAGATTGATGTGAGTTTTATGACTTTAAAGAGTCACGTTTCTTTGAATACGTCAGCAAGCCATTTGAATAAGTTTTACATTACTTATGATGATGTGAAAGATGAGAAGTTTGACGGTTTGATAATTACCGGTGCACCGGTAGAGAAGATGGAATTTGAAGAGGTGGATTATTGGGAAGAGTTATGTAAGATTATGGATTGGTCCAAGCGAAACGTAACTTCTACCTTGCACATCTGCTGGGGAGCTCAGGCCGGCCTGTATTATCATTTTGGCCTTGAGAAGAAGGCATTGGAACAGAAGATTTCCGGTATCTTTGAGCATCGTGTGCGTAACCGTAAGGAGCCGTTGGTGCGTGGTTTTGATGACTATTTCTATGCACCGCACAGCCGTTATACGGAAGTGACCAAAGAGGATGTTTATGCTTGTGAAGCATTGAAAGTTTTGGCAGAATCCGATGAAGCCGGCATTTATATTGCGATGGCAGGGGATGGCAAGCAGATTTTTATTACGGGACATCCCGAGTATGACAGAGTGACATTGAAGAATGAGTATATCAGGGATTGTGGTAAAGGCTTGAATCCTGAGATTCCGGCGCATTATTTTCCGGATGACGACCCTGAGAAAGAGCCGTTCTTACAGTGGCGTTCTCATAGTATTAATTTGTACAGTAATTGGTTGAATTATTACGTATATCAGGTAACTCCGTATGAGTTGTAAAATTGTGGAGAAAGTTGATTTTTTATGAGATAAAGGATAAAAGAAGTGTGATTTTTATCCGAGTATGATGAATAAATTATAAAAGAGGTATGTTCATAATGGGACAGTTCTTAATGAAAATGGAACGAAAATACGGAAAATATGCAATTCGTAATTTGCCGTTATATATTACAATTGTCTATACGTTCGGATTTTTCTTATATATGTTGTTTCCCCAGACTATGGATTTGTTTTCTTTGAATTTCCATGCGATTTTTAGGGGGCAGGTTTGGAGATTATTTACCTGGGTTTTGATTCCGGAAGGAATGAATATCTTTTTTACCCTGATTAGTTTGTATTTTTATTATTCCATCGGACGAACGCTGGAGCGTGCCTGGGGAAGTTTTATGTTTAATGTATATTTCTTCTCTGGTTTGATTTTGACGGTTTTGGGTGCGTTGATTCTGTTTGGTTTCCTGGAAATCTTTGGACAGGACTGGCTTATGGCAATGGAGCAGTACTACCTTATGGGATATGGTGCGGAATGCCCCGCGTTGTACGGCGGCTCTTACATTCATTCCGTGATTGCCCTTTCCTTTGGTATTTATTACATCAATATGTCTATTTTCCTGGCATTTGCCATGACATATCCTGATATGCAGGTATATATATTCTTTATTTTACCGATTAAGGTTAAGGTACTCGGAATCATTTATGTTGTGATTATGGCATTCAGTATTGTCACTGCTTTTATGGGCGGTAACCTATACTATGGAATGATTAGTCTGGTAAGTATCGGTATGTCTTTGATGAATACCTTTATATTCTTCCTGATTTTTAAAACCAGGTTAGGAAGAAAGAGTCCGAAACAAATGAAGCGTCAGCATGAATACAAGGTAAAAGTGAAGGCAGCTTCCAATGTAACCAGACATAAGTGTGCAATTTGCGGTCGTACGGAGCAACACGACCCGAACCTTGCCTTCCGTTATTGTTCAAAATGTGAGGGCAATTATGAGTATTGTTCCGACCATTTATTTACCCACGAACATGTAAAAAGAAATTAAAAGCAATGAAAGTGATTAGAAATGAACGGATTGAATGAAGAAACTTTTGCTAAATTATTAACGGAGTTAAAAGAAACTGCCGCAGTGCAGGGGAATGTGCTTACCACGGAACAGGTGGAAGAGCAGTTTGAAGAATATCATTTAAACGATGAACAGATGGCATTGGTTTATGAGTATCTGAAAGGGGCCAAAATCGGTGTGGATGAGCCTGTGGATTTAGACGCAATGATTGAGGGCGAAGATCGTAAATATCTGGATATGTACCTGGAAGAACTTGCTAAGTTGCCGCCTGTATCGGATGGCAAGAAAGAAGCCCTTCTTTTATCTGCTATGGCAGGCGATTTGTCCGTGCGTAATGAACTGACGGAAGCATTTTTGCCGCAGGTAGTTGATATTGCTAAGCTTTATGCCGGACAAGGCGTTTTGTTGGAAGATTTAATCGGTGAAGGCAACGTAGCCCTGGCAGTTCTTATGGATATGCTCGGAAGTCAGGAGTCTGCCAAAGAAGCAGAAGAAATGATTGCGCAAATGATTATGGAAGCCATGGAAAGTCTTGTTTACGAGAACCGGACTGAGAGTGAAACTGCCGGAGAATGGGCAGAGAAGGCTAATCGCGTTATGGAAAAGGCAAATGCGCTGGCGGATGATTTATTACGTAAGGTATCAATGGAAGAAGTCAGCAAAGAAACCGGTATGAGTGTGGAAGAAATTGCGGAAGTTTTGCGGGTGACCGGTTGGAAAATTGAAGTGATTGACGAGAATAAGTAGTTTGTTTATATTCAAGAATGAAACGTGGAAACAACACTTGTAAGACTGATGTTGTGAAAGAATTGGGGCAACAATTGAAATGGAATACGTAAACGAAAGAGATTTTAAATATGTGATGCAGGATACTTCTCATATTTTTATGGGTGGTCGTATGTCTTATGAGGATATGATTACCTGGGAAGAGGTGCCTTTTAAAATCAAAGCAATTGTAAATAAATATTTTAAGGGCAAAGAAGAAAACAGTCTTGCAGAAACTATTTTAGCGTTGAAGCAGGACGATTTCAGGTATCAGATTTTAAAACAATTGAAAATTAAAATCAAAGCAGGAACTTACCAAATGAAAAAAAGTCTCTTCGGCAAAGAAGAGGAGAAATATGTTAGTAAACTGTATACGCTGGATGAGTTTATGCGGTTAGCGCCGTGTGAAAATAGGCTTGTTACGGAAGAATTTATCTTTTCTAAACTGGCACTTATGGCGTTTTCGCTTTGATTTAATGCGAAATATATAAAAAATGATATATTTTCTTGTTATTTTTGACGAAAACGAAGAAAAAAACTTGGTAGAAGTTTCTAAATATGATATAATCATAAAGATGTCATATTATGGCAAAGTATGTGATTATTATCATTGTAGGGGACTTTAAGCCATGGAACGAGAAAATAATTCAAAACAGACCGGATATAAAAAGATACGATATTACCTGGTTACAGAGAATGTCTTTATTGTGTTGGCATTCTTGTTAATTGCGGTTGGTGCGTACAACTTTTGGGCATCCGGTTTTTCTTATTGGGTTTCATACATATACATTTGTGCAGGTATTATTTTACTTGTAGTAGGTCTTATCACGGCAATTAAAATGATTAAGGCTTTTCAGAGGGATGATATTCCTGCATATGCAAATCTTTTGGAGTCTATCGATATTGATCCCGAAACCGGACTTTTGTATTATGATGAGTTTATGAAGCAGGCGGATACAAGAACGCAGTTAGCGTTGACCACCTGCTATTTGGCGTGTTTTCAGATTGAAGGTGTGGAACATTTAAGACACTTTGTAGGATATCAGAAAGCAGCCGATACTATGGCTGAAATCGGCGATATTTTTAAACGATATCAGAAGCTTCGCAGTGAGAGAAATGTTTTATGCGGTTGTAAATCCGGACATGAATTTATGGTACTGGCGCAGGACTGTGACCGTCAGGAATTTAAAGCCGACTTACAGAATATTATAGTGCAAATTGAAAATATCCTGTTGAAACTTGCTACGGCGGAGAATTTCACGACTTATTGCGGTTACAGTAATTATCCAAGACATGCTGCATCTGTAGACGAGATGGTGAAAAATTCCAGCTTTGCGGTATATGAAGCAGTAATGTTCCGTAAATCAGATCCTCACTATTTCTCGCCGGATGCGTTTAAGCGTCAGGAAACAGAATATATGAAGGATAATAAACTTCGTATTCTGCTTGATAAAAATGAATTGCAGTATAAATTCCAGCCTATCGTCAGTGCTAAGACCGGTAAAATTTATGCATATGAGGCTCTAATGCGTTCGAAGGGCGAGATTGGTTTAAGTCCTGTGGACATTTTGGAACTGGCACAACGTCAGGACAGACTGTACGAAGTAGAACATTATACATTTTATAATGTTATGAAAATTATGAGCCAGCACAGTGGCACTTTTGAAGACCGTAAGCTGTTCTTAAACAGTATTCCTACGGCGATACTGAAAGAAGAAGAGTTTGATGAATTGTTAAATAAATACCAGGATTTGATGAAGAGCCTGGTTATTGAAATTACTGAAAACGGTTTTCAGTCAGAAGAATCTTGTGCGGCTGTTCATAAGTACATGGAGAAGAGTGGTTGTGAACTTGCACTGGACGATTATGGTACAGGTTATTCCAATGCTTCTACATTGTTGAATAACAGCCCGAATTACTTAAAGATTGACCATTCCATGATTATGGGTATTGATACTGATAGTAAGAAACAGCATTTGGTTTCAAGCTATGTATCTTTTGCTAATAATCATAATATGAAAATTCTTGCTGAGGGCGTTGAGACGGCAGAAGAATTACAGATGGTAATTCAGTTGGGTTGTCATTTGATTCAGGGATTTTATACCGGAAGACCCAATGCACAGATTGTGGATCGGATTAACGAGGATATTGAAAATCAGATTGTTGCAATTAACTTAAAACTTGCCAAACTGGCTTATGAGAATAAAGTATACGAGGCAAACAATTATGATGTGATTTCCTTGGTAAATCTTGCCTTGGACTTTTATTCGCAGATTTATATCGGTCATTCTACTACAAGAATTGTCGGAGAAACCGGCCGCGAAGTATGTATGGGCATTCGTATTAAAGACAATACGGATACGGTATTGACTATTTCGAATATTAACTTGCGAGGACGTGAGGCACCGGCAATTGCAATCGGTGAAAACTGTCAGGTAATTCTCTGTGTGGAAGGTGATAATATCCTTTCTTATGAGGGTATTTATGTACCGAAATCATCCAAGCTGATTATTCAGGGCGACGGTGATTTAACAATTCATGTAGACCATAATAACGGTATTGGTATCGGTTGTGCATCAAATGAACCGTATGGCAATATTTTAATTGAGAGCAAAGGTACAATCCGAGTGGAAACCAATGGTGAAATTGCGATTGGTATCGGTGGTATGGTGGCAGATGAAGATTCTGAAATTAAGATTTCATCCGGTAATATTGAAATCATTGCTACAGGTAGTAAATCCATCGGTATCGGTTCTATGCAGGGGCCTACCCGAATTATATTGGACAATTGCGATATTGCGATTTCGTCATCGGCGGCAGATTCCATTGGTATCGGTTCTTTCAATGGTGACGTGGATATTGCATCCATTGCAAATATTGAAATGGATGTTTCAGGTAGTGTATCTACCGGTATCGGAACGCTTTGGGACAGAGCCGGTCGTGTTGCAATTAACGATGGTATCGTAAAGATTCTTTTACACTGTATGGAAGGTGTGGGAATCGGTTCAAAAGACGGTGACATTGATACCTATATTTTTGGTAAGGAAGTATTCGTATATGTAGAAGGTTCGGACGTTGGTGGTATTGGTAACTATCGCGGTGGTGGTAATACCTACATCCGTACAGGTACGGTTAAAATTGTACTTCTGGCAGCAAATCCTTTATCCTTAGGTGGATTAAAAGGACGTCTGGAAATTACCGGCGGTAATATTTTCTGTGACTTGGGTGATGGCGTTCAGCCTGTAAATGCATATGGTATGCCGGTATATCCTAAGGTAATTGAAACCAACGAACCTTATCGTAAAAAAATCGAAACGACAGAAGGTACATACCAGTATCTTGCGGATCCTTCGGATTTGTTTGAACATATTCATATTTTTGTACCGAAGTTCTGTAATGAAACAGAGTTACAAACCTAAGAGAAATGATAAAACGGGAAGAGATACATATTCTTCCCGTTTTTTACCGAATATATAGTAAGAAAGCGAGGAAACTGAATGAGACTGGAAGAGTTAAAAGCTTATGAAATTCTTGAAAAAAGAACAATTGATGATTTGAATAGTGAAGGCATTGTTTTAAAACATAAGAAAACAGGAGCGAAAATTGCCCTTTTATCCAATGATGACGATAACAAGGTGTTTTATATCGGTTTTCGTACGCCACCCAATAACAGTACGGGTGTAGCGCATATTGTAGAGCATACCGTACTTTGCGGTTCCAAAGAATTTCCCGTAAAAGATCCTTTTATCGAATTGGCAAAAGGTTCCTTGAACACTTTCTTAAATGCTATGACTTTCCCTGATAAAACCGTTTATCCGGTGGCGAGCTGTAATGATAAGGATTTTCAGAATCTGATGCATGTATATTTGGATGCGGTTTTTTATCCCAATATCCATAATGAGAAGAAGATTTTTCAGCAGGAAGGTTGGCATTATGAATTGGAAAACGCAGATGATGAATTGACCATTAACGGTGTTGTTTACAGCGAGATGAAGGGGGCTTTCTCTTCAGCAGATGATGTGTTGGAACGCGAGATTATGAATTCACTGTTTCCGGATACTGCTTACGGTGTGGAATCGGGTGGTGATCCGGATGTGATTCCTGAGCTTTCTTATGAAGAATTTATTGCTTTTCATAAGAGTTTTTATCATCCCAGCAACAGCTATATTTATCTCTATGGAGATATGGATATGGCTGAGAAATTACAGTTCATTGATGAAAAGTATTTGAGTAAATTTGAAGCCCTGAAAATTGATTCTGAAATTAAAAAGCAGAAATCTTTTGAGCAGGTGAAGGATATCGTAATTGAGTATCCTATTTCTGAGGCGGAATCGGAAGATGGGAATGCATATCTTTCTTACAATACAATTGTAGGAGACAGTTTGGACCGTGAGTTGTATGTGGCTTTCCAGATTTTGGATTATGCAATTTCTTCAGCGCCCGGAGCACCTTTAAAGACTGCTTTGATTGATAGGGGCATCGGTAAAGATGTGTATAGCGTATATGAGAACGGTATCAGCCAGCCTTATTTCTCGGTTATTGCCAAGAATACGGATGCAAATCGCAAGGGCGAGTTTGTAAGTACTATTGAAACGGTATTAAAAGACTTGGTTTCAAACGGCATTGACCGAAAATCATTGGCGGCAGCAATTCAATATTTCGAATTTAAGTATCGTGAGGCGGATTTTGGTTCATATCCTAAGGGATTAATGTACGGTTTGCAGGTGTTTGACAGCTGGCTTTATGATGATGCAAAGGTATTCTGGCATATCGAAGCTAACGCAACGTTTGCAGCTCTTAAGGGTAAAATTGATACCGGATATTTCGAAGAATTATTGGAAAAGTATATTTTAAACAACACTCATAAATCCATTGTGACAGCAGTGCCTGTGAAAGGCTTAGGCGATCGCAAAGAAGAGGCACTGGCAAAGAAACTTGCGGATTATAAGGCAAGTTTGAGTGCAGATGAAATCGATGCCATTGTAAAAGAGACCGCAGCGCTAAAGTTGTATCAGGAAACACCTGATAGTGAAGAGGCACTTGGATGTATTCCTTTGCTTACCAGAGAAGATTTGCGTAGGGAAATTGTGCCTTTGAGCAACAAAATGGAAGAGATTGACGGAACGCCGTTTTTACGTCACGATATCTTTACAAACGGTATCGGATATGTGCGACTGGTATTTTCAGCAGAGCATATTTCCACAGATTTATTGGCTTATACAGGTATTTTAAAGAATGTTTTAGGGTATATGGATACCGATAAACATACCTATGGGGATCTCTTTAATGAAATTCATTTATATACAGGCGGTATTTCTGCCGGTATGGTACTCTCTGATGATGTGAAAGAAAAAGGAAAATATCGTATTGCCTTTGAAATGAAGACTAAGGTTTTATACGAAAATATGCAAAAAGCCTTTGATTTATTGGAAGAGATTCTTTTGCATACGGATATTACCGATGAAAAGCGTCTTTATGAGATTGTGGCAGAAAATAAATCAAGAATGCAGTCGATGCTGATGTCTTCTTCGCATTCCGTTGCAGCTATGCGTGCGGCGTCATATTTTGACGAAGCCTGTGCGTTGACGGATATTATGGGTGGAATTCCTTTTTATCGTTTGCTTGAAAAGATTGAGAAGAATTTCGAGGAAGAAAAAGGTAAGCTGATTGAGAATTTACAGCTTCTTATGAAGCAGTTGTTCCGTCCTGAGAATGTTATGATTGGCTATACTTCACCTTTGGATTGTGAGGCAGGTATCCGAGAGGCCTTCATTGGTTTAAAGAAGAATTTGTATACAGAACCGGTGCAACAGTATGAGAGAGTAGTCCCCGTTATAAAACGCAACGAAGGGTTCCAAACCTCAGCGCAGGTACAGTACGTTTGCCGTGCCGGAGACTTTTCAAGAAACGGACTTTCTTATACAGGTTCATTAAAAGTCCTTCGTGTGATTATGGGTTATGATTATCTGTGGAATAATGTCCGTGTAAAAGGCGGAGCTTATGGTTGTATGTCGGCGTTTAGACGAAGCGGAAGCTGTTATTTCGTATCCTACAGAGATCCGAATCTTGGCAAAACCGTTGAGACATACGAGAAAGTAGTAGATTATCTTGAGAATTTTGAGGCCGGAGAGCGCGAAATGACTCAGTTTATTATCGGTACCTTAAGTGGTGAAGACACGCCCTTGACACCTTCAGCAAAAGGAAATCGTTCCTTTATGTCTTATATGTCAAACATTGATGAAGCTCTTTTACAGAAGGAGCGCGATGAATTGCTAGGCACAACTAAGGAAGATATCCGAAATCTCGCAGGGCATATGAAGGCATTTCTTGAACAGGATTGTATTTGTGTAATCGGAAACAGCAATGCAATTGAGAATGAGAAAGAATTATTTAAACATATTGAGCCCTTGCTTAGATAAAAAAAGAGAAGATGGTTTTTCTAAAGCGCTTCTTCAAAAATGTTTTATAAAATTTTATAAAAAGCCATAAAACAGTTCCGTCCGAAACGTATTCTTTATAGAAACGTAATTCGGGCGGAACTTTTTATATTAAAAAAGCGTTCAAATATACATAAACAAGGAGGAGCTTATGAAACAGAAAAAAATGAAAATGGTTAGTATGAAAAAGAAGTGTTTGGTAGTTGCAATGACGGGACTTATGCTTTGCAGTCTGGTTGCTTGTGGGGGAAAGTACAGTGATATGGCAACTTCTGACGTAAACGGTATGATGCAATATGATAGCGGAATCAAGTATGAGTCTGATTACGATGCAGAAGAAAGCTATGATATGATTACGGAAGAGTCCGGAGCAATGGAGGAAGCACCTACCGGGGATTCGGCAAATGGTTCGGATGTAACCACAAATCGTAAATTAATCCGTACGGTTTCAATGGATGTGGAAACCGAAGAATTTGAAGTGATGATGACGAATGTGGAAGATAAGGTTGCTTCCATGGGCGGTTACATCGAACACGCATATACATACAACGGAAGTGCATATTACAATGGAAGTAACCGCTATGCGGAAATGACGGTTCGTGTGCCGGATACAAAGTTGGAAGATTTTGTAGACCAGGTGGCAGGTTTTTCGAACGTGGTAAGTAAAACAACTTCTACGCAGGATATCACACTGGAATATGTGGATACCGAAGGCTTGAGAGATATGTACCTGGCGGAAGAAACCAGTCTTTTAGCCCTTCTTGAGAAGGCAGAAACTGTAGAAGATATCAGTTACCTTACATCCAGATTGTCAGAGGTTCGTTACAATATTGAAAACCTTGAATCAAGACTTTTAAAATACGATGATTTGGTAGAGTACGCAACCATTCACTTATACATTGAAGAAGTGGAAGTTTACACACCGGTTGTAACGGAAGAGAAGACCTTCGGCGAAGAAGTAAAAGAAGGATTCATGGCAAGCTTACAGGATATTTGGAATTCCATCGTAAGGTTTGTGAAGAATCTCATTATCGATTTGCCTTATATTATTCGTTTCTTTGTGATTGTTGGTTTAATTGTTCTTGCAATCAGATTAATAATTGTTATAATAAAAAAGGTTATTAAAAACAAAAAAGCAAAGAAATCTGCTGCTTTGGATAAAGTACAAAAGGAAATGCCGGTAAAAGAAGAGTCAAAGGAGACTGTGATTCCAACCGAAGCATCTGAAGCACAGATAACCAAGGAAGACACAAAACAGGAATAAAGGATTCCGGATAAGGACAGGTAAAATATGGAGCAAAAGAAGTCGGGTTTTGTAAGCATTATAGGAAGACCGAATGTGGGCAAGTCCACATTGATGAATCAAATCATCGGCCAGAAGGTGGCGATTACTTCCAATAAACCCCAGACCACCCGCAACAGAATACAGACCGTATACACTGATGATGTGATGCAAATTGTATTTGTAGACACACCCGGTATCCATAAGTCTAAGAATAAGCTTGGCGACTATATGGTGAATGCGGCAAAGAGTACATTAAATGAGGCTGATGTGATACTTTGGCTTGTGGAACCTACCGATTATATCGGTGCCGGTGAAAAGAGCATTATTGAGAATTTAAAACAGGTAAAAACACCCATTATTCTCGTAATTAACAAGATTGATACGGTAAAAAAAGAAGAATTGCTTCATATTATCGATACCTATCGCAAGGAATTGCAGTTTGCTGAGGTGGTTCCTGTATCTGCCTTGAAAGGAAATAATACGGATACACTTTTGGAGTGTATCGGCAAGTACCTTCCCTACGGTCCCTGGTTTTATGACCCCGATACATTGACGGACCAGCCGGAGCGTCAGATAGTGGCAGAGTTAATCCGTGAGAAAGCCCTGCGTTGTTTAGAGGATGAAATTCCGCACGGCATTGCCGTGGCAATTGATACTATGAAATTCAGCAAAAAAATGGCGGATATCGAGGCTACCATTGTATGTGAAAGGGATTCACACAAAGGTATTATCATCGGTAAAGGCGGACAAATGCTAAAAAAAATCGGTTCCCTTGCCCGTGCCGATATCGAGAGAATGCTGGATATGAAAGTAAATCTTAAAATTTGGGTAAAAGTAAAGAAGGACTGGAGAGACAGCGATTTTATGCTGAAAAACTTTGGATTCCAGTCAAAAGATTTCGAATAATTTGATGAAAAGCAAATCCGAAATAAGGAGCCGCGAACTGTTATTGCAGGTCGTGGCTTCCTGTATATGAAAGTTTTTGGCAGGCATTTCCACGTAAAAATTGCGTAGGATTGGAAATGCTAAGAAAGAAGATGCAAGTCTTACAAATACAGGAAGCAGAAAGGCGGGTTTGCTATGATAAACGGAAGTGACTGGGATACTTTTTATCAAAGCGGTAAAGTGGAGGATTATCTGAATTACTGCCAAAACAAGGAACAGAGTGAGACGGTAAAAGCGGACAGAGGTTTAAAAGAAGAGCATGCAGAATTTTATGGTGGTTTTAGGTCTGGTGCTGAAAGCGGAACCCATCGGGGAATATGACAGAAGGGTGGTGCTTCTTACCAGGGAAAAGGGTAAAATAACGGTGTTTGCCAGGGGCGCAAGGCGACAGAATAATCGCTTTCTCGCCACGACGACACCTTTTTGCTTCGGGGAATTTAAGTTGTTTGCCGGACAGAATTCCTATTCCCTTTCCGAAGCTAACATTACGAATTATTTCGAAGCTGTGCGTTCGGATTTTGAACTGGCATTTTATGGGATGTATTTCCTGGAAATGGCAGATTATTATGCAAGAGAGAATTCTGACGAAAAACAACTTTTGAAACTTTTATATCAGTCTTTGACGGCGTTGACGCATCCGACGCTGGAACGTGATTTTGTAAAAATGATATATGAAATCAAGGCAATCATGATAAACGGTGAATTTCCGGGAGTGCCGGAGCAAAGAGATGATTTAAGCGGTGCTGACAGGGCGATCCGTCATTTGTGGGATGCACCTGCGCAGAATGTTTATTCCTTCCGCGTAAGCGATGCAGTTCAGAAGGAGTTAAGTGAGCGTTGTGAGGAGATTCGCAAACGTGTCATTGATAAAGAATTTAAAAGCTTGGAAATGTTAAAAAGCTTAAAACCGGATTCAGAAGAATAGTCTTTTAGGAAAGTGCAAAAATGGGAGAGATACATACGAGTAAAAAAAGAAGGCTGTTAAAGCCTGCCATAATTGCTTTTATTATGCCTGTGGTGATATTGCTGGTTCTTTATATCATCAGAGGCGTATTTCCCTTTGGAGATAAAATATATGTACGTATGGACTTTTATCATCAGTATGCACCGTTTATGAGGGAATTTTGTCGTCATGTGTTAAACGGGGAGAGCTTTCTTTATGATTGGGATTTTGGCTTGGGTACGAACTACTGGGCGCATTATGCATACTATCTTGCAAGTCCGTTAAATTGGTTGTTGATATGGGTTCCCGGTGATTATATTATCGAGGCAATGAACTTTTTGCTGGTTTTACGTGCGGGAATTGCGGGTAGTGCCTTTGTATTTTTTCTAAAAGAGAATCGTAAAGAAAATATGACTATGGCCATATTTGGTACTTTTTATGCTTTGTCGGGATATTATCTGGCTTATTCCGGAAATGTAATCTGGATGGACGGATATGCCCTGTTTCCGTTGGTAGCCTTGGGCGTTAAACGTATTGCCCAAGGGAAGAGTGTGATGCTTTATACGGTCAGTATGTTGATTTGTACTTTCAGCAACTTTTATCTTGCGGTTATTATGGGAATGTGTTGCGTGCTTTGGATTGTTATTTGCATCATCAACGAGAGAAGACAAACTTTTAAGGCAGTTTGCCTGGCAATCGGGCGTTTTGTTCTTTCTACGCTTTTGTATGTGGGGATGTGTGCGGTAATTCTTTTGCCCGTGGCATCGGCACTTATGAATACACCGGCGGGCGACAGCAGTTTTCCGGAAAAGACAGAGTTTTATTTTGCTTTTTATGATATGTTTGAGCGTATGTGCGTGAATGCACCAAGCAACTTAAAAGGTTCGGATTTGCCGAATCTTTATGCGTCTGTGTTTGCGCTTGTGTTGTTGCCGATGTATTTCGGAAATAAAAGTATCCGCTTAAAAAATAAAATTGTAAACGGCTTTGTTTTATTGTTTATGCTGGCAAGCTTTGAAATTAATTTGCTGGATTATATTTGGCACGGCTTGCATTTTCCCAACAGTTTCCCGGCAAGACAATCCTTCTTTTTTATCTTTCTGGTTCTGGTGCTGGGGTATGAGGCTTTTGCTAAGCGTAAGAGAGTGTCTTTGAAGGTGGTTTGCATTTCGGTGCCCCTGCTTATGGCAGTTTCGGGAGTGGCATGGATTTTCCTTGGAACAGATAATGATTTTAACGGAATCCATATTTACTTATGTACCATTTTATTTATGCTGGCGTATGGAATTCTGTTTATAATGGAGCGGAAAATATCAGCCAAACCGGTGTTTATTATTCTGTTGGTTATGTGTTGCGTGGAAGTGTCGGTGAATACATGGGTTGTGGGTATCGATTCGGTGGTTTCACGGGAATCGTATATGGAAGATAGTGCAGAGACTTTGGCAGCTTTGAATGAGATTATGCCTGAAGAAGGATTTTACCGCGTGGAAGAACAGGATCGTCATACCGTAAACGATGCTGCCTGGGACGGATATTATGGGGCGTCCTATTTCTCATCTACTATGCCGGGAGGCGTGAAAGAATGGTATGATGCTTTTGGTATGCGTAACAGCAGTGTTTCATACTCTTATGACGGAGCAACACCGTTGACAACTTCGCTGCTTGGAATACGTTATATATTTGCAAGTGAAGATGCGTATAAGCCCGGAAATACTTTTGCGGAGATGGATATTTACTTGGAAGATGAAAGTATAAAAATATATGAAAATACTACCGCTTTGCCACTGGGCTATGTGGTGGATTCGGATTTGGAAAATGGATTTGTTTATAATTTCTCTAATCCTTTTATAACGTTGAATGATTATGCCGGTGCTGTATTGGGTGAAAACATAGATTTGTTTGAACCGGTAAAACAATATAAGGAAATGGAATTGTTAGAGTTTGATACTTCTGCGGGCGCTGAGGCTGAATTGGAAGAATCAGAATATGAAAAGAAGAAAGTTTCGGTAGAAATTTCTGCCGGTGAGAATGTATTTCTTTATGTATCCACCTATTTAGAAGCGATAGAGGTGGAGGTACACAACGAGGAAACCGGCGAAGTTGAAACCCGTGAATATGATGATTTGAAATTCAAGAAGATTATTTCAATCGGAGTGGAAGAGTATGACCGCGTGATTACCGTTTCTTCGGCAGATGCCGGCGTAAACGAAGTTAAATTTTATTCACATGAGATGAATGAGTCAGTACTGGAACGTGTTTATGATAAATTGAACCAAAATCCGATGGAACTTACGAATATATCCGGTACAGAAATTAATGCACAAATAGACGTGAAAGAAGCAGGAGTTCTTCTTTTATCTATTCCTTACGATGCGGGCTGGACGGTGTGTGCCAACGGAGAAGAAGTACCTTGCTTTGCATGGAAAGAGGCCTTTCTTGCATTGGAATTGGAAGAAGGAAGTTATGAACTGCAATTTATTTACTGTCCTGTAGGTTTTAGGGAAGGTTTGGTAATCAGTTTGGTATCGATGGCACTGGCGTTGCTGGTAGTAGGTGGCAAGATATACGCTAAAAATAAGAAAACAAAGACCGGTACGGTTACGTGATTTTAAACGGATGTCGCGGAAATATAAGATATAAAAGAAAACCTTGAAAAACAAGACGGACTTGGTTATAATTAGGTACGTGTGTTAGAAAACAGGTATTAAAACTATATTTGGAAGGAAGAAAAGCATGAAAAAAGTGTTACTTCTTGCGACAATGATTGCAACGGTTTTTTTATGTGCGTGTTCGGAACAGAAGCCGGAAGAGATTGGTGCGACAACGGTTTATATCAGAAATGACGGAAGTGTTATTGCAACTTTTGTAGAAGATTTCAGTCAGTCATATTATGATGCGGAGGAACTTAAGTCTGATACCGAGGCAGGTGTTCTTGCATATAATACAAGTGCCGGTGAAGATAAAGTGGAAATGACCTTTTTTGAAGTGGAAGGGAATGTAGCTAAGATGCAGATGGAATTTGCTGATGCTGCAACTTATACGGATTATATTGGTGAAACAGTGTTTTACGGAACGGTGGCAGAAGCTTTGGAAGAAGGGCATGATTTGAAATTCAGCTTAACAAATGTGCAGGATGCCAATGATGTGATTGGCGAACACGAATTGCTTTCTATGCAGGATTCTTACATTATCATTGTGGAAGATGCTGTGAGAGTGCGTTCGGAAAGCGCAATGGTTTATATGAGCACAGATGCGAAATACATTGATGAATATGAAGTGGACGGATACGATAATCCGGATGCAACGGTGATTGTATACTAAAATTTGTGATATGTATATGTGCGCATACCAAAGCAAATATTACTGTAGTAAAATATTATTTAAAATTAAGATAACGATAAATATAAAGTTAGGAGAAGAAAAATGGAAAAGACTATGGACAAAATCGTAACCCTTGCCAAAGCAAGAGGATTTATTTATCCCGGATCTGAAATTTACGGCGGTTTGGCAAATACCTGGGATTACGGTAATCTCGGTGTTGAATTGAAGAACAATGTGAAAAAAGCATGGTGGCAGAAGTTTATCGTGGAAAACCCCTACAACGTGGGTGTGGACTGTGCAATTCTTATGAATCCCCAGACTTGGGTAGCTTCAGGACACTTGGGTGGTTTTTCGGATCCTTTGATGGACTGTAAGGAATGCCACGAGCGTTTCCGTGCAGATAAAGTAATTGAAGACTTCTGCGCAGAAAAGGGTATTGCTTTAACAGAAGCGGTAGATGCATGGTCACAGGAAAAGATGATGGAGTTTATCAAAGAAAATGCTATTCCCTGTCCTACCTGCGGTAAGCATAATTTTACAGATATCCGTCAGTTTAACCTTATGTTCAAGACCTTCCAGGGTGTTACCGAAGATGCAAAGAATACAGTGTACTTACGTCCTGAAACAGCACAGGGTATCTTTGTAAACTTTAAGAACGTGCAGAGAACTTCAAGAAAGAAAGTTCCTTTCGGTATCGGTCAGATCGGTAAGTCTTTCCGTAACGAAATCACACCCGGTAATTTTACATTCCGTACCCGTGAATTTGAACAGATGGAATTGGAATTCTTCTGTGAGCCTGATACAGACCTTGAGTGGTTTGCATATTGGAAACAGTTCTGTATTGATTGGTTAAAAGCACTCGGCATGAAGGAAGAAGAAATGCGTGTGCGCGACCATGATCCCGAAGAACTTTCATTCTACTCCAAGGCAACTACTGATATTGAGTTCTTATTCCCCTTCGGTTGGGGTGAACTCTGGGGTATTGCCGACAGAACCGATTACGACTTAACACAGCATCAGAACGTGTCAAAGCAGGATATGTCTTACTTTGACGATACTAAGAATGAAAGATACATTCCTTACGTTGTAGAACCTTCATTGGGTGCTGATCGTGTGGTTCTTGCATTCCTTTGCGGTGCTTATGACGAAGAAGAACTGGGCGAAGGAGATATGCGTACTGTGCTTCGTTTCCATCCTGCTCTTGCACCTGTTAAAATTGGTGTGCTTCCTTTGAGCAAGAAGTTAAACGAAGGCGCAGAAGCAATCTATACAAAGCTTTGCAAGAAGTATAACTGTGAATTTGATGACAGAGGTAATATCGGTAAGAGATATCGTCGTCAGGATGAAATCGGTACTCCTTTCTGCATCACATACGATTTTGAATCGGAAGAAGACAATTCAGTAACCGTACGTTTCCGTGATTCTATGGAACAGGTTCGTGTTAAAATCGATGAATTGGATGCCTTCTTTGCAGACAAATTTGATTTTTAAGATGAGCATTAAATCCTGCTTTGTTTCGGCAAGGCAGGATTTTGATGTATAAGAACAAAAAGGTAATTGCGTGGTGTAAGGTATTGAAAACACGACTTTTTTGGGCTAAAACTGTGCAATTTGTCATAAAAAAAATATGGTTTTATTTTTTAAAGCAACATTCTGCTGTTTTTGAAAAAAGTATGGCAGATAAAAGAAACTTGTGATATAATATTTGAGCGCACAGCATAAAATGCGTGCAGACAGTATGAGACGATACATTTTTACATAAAGGTATCTACGTTTCAAAGGAGGAACAATTGGCATGAAGAAATGGGTTTATTTATTCAAAGAAGGTAGCGCTGATATGCGTAACCTTTTAGGTGGTAAGGGGGCAAACCTTGCGGAAATGACAAATATCGGTTTACCGGTACCTCAGGGTTTTACCATCACAACAGAAGCATGTACACAGTACTATGAAGACGGCGAAGTAATTAACGATGAAATTCAGGCACAGATTATGGAATACATCGGCAAGATGGAAGAAATTACCGGCAAGAAGTTCGGTGATAAAGAGAATCCCTTGCTTGTATCAGTTCGTTCCGGCGCAAGAGCATCTATGCCCGGTATGATGGATACTATTTTGAACCTTGGTTTGAACGAAGAAGTAGTAGAAGTTTTGGCTGCAAAGTCAGGAAATCCCCGTTGGGCTTGGGACTGCTACAGAAGATTCATCCAGATGTTCTCAGACGTAGTTATGGAAGTTGGTAAGAAGTATTTCGAAGAACTTATCGACGAAATGAAGTCTGCAAAGGGCGTAACACAGGACGTTGACTTGACAGCAGAAGATTTGAAAGAACTTGCTAATCAGTTTAAGGCAGAATATAAGGCCAAAATCGGTGCAGATTTCCCTACCGATCCCAAAGAGCAGTTAATGGCTGCTGTTAAGGCTGTATTCCGTTCATGGGACAACCCCAGAGCGAATGTATACCGTCGTGATAATGACATCCCTTATTCATGGGGTACTGCTGTTAACGTACAGATGATGGCATTTGGTAACATGGGTGACACATCAGGTACAGGTGTTGCATTTACACGTGATCCGGCTACCGGAGAGAAGAAGCTTATGGGTGAATTCCTTATGAATGCCCAGGGTGAAGACGTTGTTGCCGGTGTTCGTACACCTAACAAGATTTCTGAGTTACAGGATGTTATGCCTGAAGTATATAATCAGTTTATTGATATTTGTGCAACTTTGGAAGATCACTACAGAGATATGCAGGATATGGAATTTACCATTGAAGACAAGAAACTTTATATGCTTCAGACTCGTAATGGTAAGAGAACAGCTCAGGCTGCTTTACAGATTGCATGTGACTTAGTAGACGAAGGTATGATTACAGAGGAAAAGGCAGTTTCCATGATCGATCCCAGAAACTTGGATACCCTGTTACATCCTCAGTTTGATGCAGAGGCTATTAAGAAAGCAGTTCCTGTTGGTAAAGCTCTTGGTGCTTCACCGGGTGCGGCTTGCGGTAAGGTTGTGTTTACAGCAGAAGATGCTAAGGAATGGAATGCAAGAGGCGAAAAGGTTGTACTTGTTCGTCTTGAAACTTCACCGGAAGATATTGAAGGTATGAAGGCTGCCCAGGGTATCTTAACAGTACGTGGCGGTATGACTTCTCACGCAGCAGTAGTTGCTCGTGGTATGGGTACTTGCTGTGTATCCGGTTGCGGCGATATTGCAATGGATGAAGCAAATAAGAAATTTACTCTTGCAGGCAAAGAATATCACGAAGGAGATTTTATCTCTATCGATGGTTCTACCGGTAAGATTTATGATGGTATTATCCCTACAGTGGATGCTACCATTACTGGTACATTCGGACGTATTATGGCATGGGCAGACAAGTATCGTGTGCTTAAGGTTCGTACCAATGCAGATACTCCTGCAGATGCTAAGAAAGCTCGTGAGCTTGGCGCAGAAGGTATCGGTCTTTGCCGTACAGAGCATATGTTCTTCGAAGAAGACAGAATTGCTGCTTTCCGTGAAATGATTTGTTCCGATACTGTTGAAGAAAGAGAAGAAGCGTTAGAGAAGATTCTTCCTTATCAGCAGGGTGACTTTGAGAAATTATACGAAGCTTTGGAAGGAAATCCTGTTACAATCCGTTTCTTGGATCCCCCTCTCCATGAGTTCGTTCCTACAGAAGACGATGATATTAAGAAACTTGCTGATGCAAAGGGCAAGAGCGTAGAAGAAATCAAGGCAATTATTGATTCGCTTCATGAATTCAACCCTATGATGGGTCACAGAGGTTGCCGTCTTGCAGTTACCTATCCTGAAATTGCAAAGATGCAGACGAAAGCTGTTATCCGCGCTGCAATTACAGTAAAGAAGGCACATCCCGATTGGAATGTAAAACCTGAAATTATGATTCCACTTGTATGCGAGATCAAGGAATTAAAGGTAATTAAGAAAATGGTTGTTGAAACCGCAAATGCAGAAATCGCAGCTGCAGGTATTGACTTAGAATATGAAGTTGGTACTATGATTGAAATTCCTCGTGCAGCACTTACAGCAGATGAAATTGCTGCAGAAGCTGATTTCTTCTGTTTCGGTACAAACGACTTAACACAGATGACCTTTGGTTTCTCTCGTGATGATGCTGGTAAGTTCTTGGATGCTTACTATGACAGCAAGATTTTTGAAAACGATCCGTTTGCAAGACTTGACCAGAACGGTGTTGGTAAGCTTATGGAAACTGCAATTAAGCTTGGTAAGCCTGTAAATGATAAGCTTCACATCGGTATCTGTGGTGAGCATGGTGGAGATCCTACTTCTGTAGAATTCTGCCATAAGTTAGGTTTGGACTATGTTTCATGTTCACCTTTCCGCGTGCCTATCGCAAGACTTGCAGCAGCACAGGCAGCGATTAATAACAAATAAAATGATGTAAAAGTAAGAATGTAATATGATAAACTCCTATGTGTGTAGTGCGCATAGGAGTTTTTTGTGATTGACCATTTTATAACGTATTTAAAGGCGTCGTGATGTGGTCTATTGTCGAAAAATGTCGATGCGTTTTTGTTGCATTTGGGGATTTGTATAGATATAATTTTCTTGTACAAGATGCTTTGTTAAAAGGCATTACTTTTCTTTGATTCATTTTTTCTAAGGGTTTCAAGTTTCAGAGACCAAAATTCACTATGATTTTAATTTTATAAAAAAGAATAAGAAGGAGTTGTCGATATGTATAGTTATGTTACAACAGGTGCGCTTTTTGGCATCGAAAGTTATTTGGCAACTGTAGAAGTGGACGCATCTACAGGTTTGCCCGGATTTGAAATGGTTGGGATGTTAAATGCAGAGGTCAAGGAATCGAGGGAACGAGTAAGAGTAGCGTTGAAAAATGCCGGTTTTTCTATGCCACCGCTTCGAGTTACGGTAAATATTTCGCCAGCCAATCTTCGTAAAAACGGAACGGCGTATGATTTACCTGTTGCAATTGCGCTGTTGATTGCAATTGGTGAACTTCCGCAAAACTGCGTAGAGGGATTGATGATTGTAGGCGAGTTGGGATTAAATGGCGAAGTAAAATTTGTAAGCGGTATTTTACCTATGGTAATGCGGGCAAAAAGTAGTGGAACAAAAATCTGTCTTGTGCCAAAGGACAATGCGGAAGAAGGAGCGGTTGTGGATGGAATTGAGGTGATTGGGGTATCTCATCTTGCGGAGGTGATAGAGTATCTTCATGCAAATGAAACAGAACGAAAAAAACATTTTAAGAAAGCGAGGGTTGATTTAAAGACATTAATGCTACAAGGGGGCATTAGTGATGGATTAGATTTTGCGCAAATCAGCGGACAGGAAAATGTAAAAAAAGCAGTAGAAACTGCAGCGGCAGGTTTTCATCATATTCTGTTAATCGGTGCACCTGGGGCCGGTAAAACTATGATTGCAAAACGGATTCCGTCAATTATGCCTCCGTTATCAGTAGAAGACAGTTTAGAGGTGTCGAAGATTTATAGTATATCGGGAATGCTAAATGAAAAACAATCATTAATAACCAAGAGACCTTTTTGCAGTCCGCATCATACTATCAGCGAACAAGCCTTTGCCGGTGGTGGCCGAATTCCGAAACCGGGGATGGTTTCTTTGGCACATAAGGGCGTTTTGTTTTTGGATGAGGTGGTTCATTTTAGTAATGCAGCCATTGAGGTATTAAGACAACCTATGGAGGATAAAAAGGTGCAGATCGCAAGGACATATGGTACTTTTACATATCCTGCGGATTTTATGTTGGTAGCGGCAATGAATCCTTGTCCTTGTGGGTATTATCCGGATCGAAACAGATGTGCTTGTGATGAAATGAAGGTTAGAAGATATTTATCTGCAATTTCCGGACCGATTTTAGATCGCATTGATATTTGTGTGGAAGTAGCGCGAATGGAAATGAAGGATTTAGATAGGAAAGGTAAGGAAAGCAGTGCTGATATGCGTAAGCGTATTGAGAGAGCGAGATATATGCAACAGGAGCGTTTTGAAGGATTGAATATTTCTTTTAATGCGCAAATGGGACCGGAAGAAATTAAGGAGTTTTGCAAGCTGGAAGATAAAGAACGAAGATTTGCTGAGGAAACTTTTGATGCATTGAAATTAAGCGCAAGAGCCTATCATAAAATTTTAAAGGTTGCACGAACAATTGCGGATTTGGATGGAAGTGATAAAATTACGGAATTGCATCTTGCAGGTGCGATTGCATACCGAAGTGTGGATCGAAAGTATTGGTGAGAGTTGGCAGAATTATTCTTTTGGGATGCAGAATATTAAAGTATGCAGGAGTTATTAGAATGAATAAAAAAGAAATAATCGAAAAACAGGCGGCATTTCAATTAATTAATATAAAAGGAATCGGAAGTCAAAGCTTTTTGAAATTAGTTAAGTGTGCGGGGAGTGCTAAAAAAGCATTGGATTTAAGCGAAGGTGAACTGAAAGACATTTTAGGACAGAGGATGTTGTTGGATTTTTTGAGAGGACGCGAAAATTTAATACAAGAATCAATAGCTCAATATGAAAAAGATTATGAATTAAAATTTGTTCCTTATACTTTGGATGAATATCCGTCGAGATTAAAGTGTATTTCAAATCCGCCAGCGTGTTTGTATATTAAGGGGAAATTACCGGATGAGAAAAAACCTGCAGTAGCTATTATCGGTGCAAGGGCATGTTCGGAATACGGAAAAAAAGTTGCAGAATATTTTGGGAAACAGATGGGAAGTTGCGGAGTGCAGGTTATAAGCGGAATGGCAAAAGGGATTGATGGAATAGCGCAGAGAGGTGCTATTGCAGGTGGTGGGCAAACTTTTGGGGTTTTAGGATGCAGCGTGGACATATGCTATCCACCGGAAAATCAAGACTTATATGGTGATATTATTCAGTCTGGCGGGCTCATATCTGAATATCCGGTAAAAACAGAGGCGCAAGGTGTTCTTTTTCCGCAAAGAAATCGTATTATCAGTGGGTTGTCGGATGTCCTTCTTGTGGTAGAAGCGAGAAAAAGAAGCGGAACTTATATTACGGTAACACAGGCGTTGGAACAAGGGAAAGAAGTTTTTGTTGTGCCCGGGAGAATTACGGATGCTTTAAGTGAAGGTTGTAATTATTTGTTGTCACAAGGAGCTGGGATTGCGATTGATCCGACAGTCATTATTGAAGAACTGAATAACCGGCTAAGCTTCTATAGGTTAAATAAAAAGGAGGGTGGCGGGAGAAAATGTGGGACTGACTCAAATGCGGCTGCTTCAGAAGGATGGAATGATATAAAAGAGACAGAAACGGTAGAAAAAGAAACTACTTTGGGATTAAGAGAGATAATACAAAAGGAGTTAGATATTACACCGATTGCAATGGAAACTTTGTATGAAAAAGTGCGAATAAATACAAGTATTTCTATAGAACAACTTATTCTGGAATTGACTAAAATGGAAATGGCGGGAATCGTGGTTTCGGTAGGAAATTATTATGCTCTTGCTAATGCTTTGTGATAAATGATAGTTATGGATGTGATTATTTGTTAAAAATGCACAATTTCGTAAAAAAACAAAATAAAAGTATTTATTTATTGTGCTGTTTGTGGCATAATTGACAGTGTGTATGACTAGGCTCTTTTTATGCGCATATACAGTGTTTAAAGGGAAAGAGGTTAATTAATAATGGCATTATTTAGTAACAGAATTCGAATTGGTGATTTGCTCGTACAGAAGGGTTATATCACAGATGATCAGTTATCTCAGGCATTGGAAGAACAGCGTGAGAAAAAACAACGTCTTGGTGAAGTGTTGATTTCATTGGGATTTGTTACCGAAGAACAGTTTGCTACCGTATATTGTGATCAGTCCGGTATCGAACCAGTTGATTTGAAAGAAATTAAATTGAACGAAGAACTTCTTCAAATGGTAGGGGAAGAAGTGATGCGTAAGCAGGAATTGATGCCTTTCGCATATGATGAAGATAATTTTAACTGTATCAAGGTTGCCATGGCGGATCCTATGAACTTAGGTGCTATGGATGATATTCAGTTGATAACAGGTATGGAAGTAAAACCGTATTACTGTAGCGCATCACAGATTAATATCCAATTGGATAAATTGTATGGTAAAAAGCAGGCTATGGAAGCGGCAGAACAGTTCCAGGCTGAACATGCGGATGAGTATGGTATCGATGAGACTGAGGGAGAAGATGAATCCGTAAGTGATGCTCCTATCGTTAAGATTGTACGTACGATGCTGGATGAAGCGGTACGTATGGGTTCTTCCGATATTCATATCGAACCTTTGGAGAAATCGGTTCGTGTAAGATATCGTATTGATGGTGTTTTACAGCAGGTAATGGAATACAATACAAACGTTCTTTCGGCGATGGTTGCCCGTATTAAGATTATTTCAGGTTTGGATATTTCTGAAAAGAGAAAACCGCAGGATGGTCGTATTACTCAGATTGTAGACGGTGAAGAATTCGACGTCCGTGTATCTATTCTTCCCACCGTGTATGGTGAAAAAACCGTAATGCGACTTACTAAGAAGAAAGGTTTGACCAGAGATAAGAAATATTTGGGTCTTTATCCTGAGGATGAAAGAAGACTTGACAGTATTACACATAATCCCCATGGTATTATCTTGATTACAGGACCTACAGGTTCCGGTAAGTCAACAACATGTTATACAGTATTGAATGAATTAAATAAAGAATCGGTAAATATTATTACTGTAGAAGACCCTGTCGAAGCGAATGTTCCTGGTGTAAATCAGGTACAGGTTAATGTTAAAGCTGAACTTACTTTCGCAAGTGCACTTCGTTCTATCTTGCGTCAGGACCCTGATATTATTATGATCGGTGAAATTCGAGATGGTGAGACAGCAGCGATTGCGGTTCAGGCATCTATCACAGGTCACTTGGTAATTTCGACATTACATACTAATTCGACATCAGCATCCATTACTCGTTTGATTGATATGGGTGTAGAACCTTACCTGATTGGTGATGCGGTTGTAGGTATCATCGCGCAGCGACTTGTTCGTCGTTTGTGTCCGAAGTGTAAGGTGGGCAGACAGGCAACAGAAGAAGAAAAGAAGATGTTAGGCATTGATGTGAGCAAAGATCAAATTATTTATGATCCTTGTGGTTGTGATGAATGTAATCGTGGTTACAGAGGACGAATTGCTATTTATGAGATTATGCCCATTACTTCAAGTATTCGAAGAGTATTGCACGAAACTGTAACTGCTGATGAAATTCAGAAAGTTGCTGTGGCAGAAGGTATGAATACACTTCGTATGGCAGGTGCAAACAATGTAATTGATGGTGTAACCTCTATAGAAGAAATGATTCGTGTTGCATTTGATATGGATGAAGCAGTATAAAAATAAAACGAAAGTAAAGGTGGAAGAGTATGGCTGAGTTTCAGTACAAAATGATTGGCCCTGACGGAAAAGAGAAAAGGGGTCATATGACAGCAAAGAGTAAAGAAGCTGCTGTTGCTGCATTAAAAGCAGAGAAAAATGTTGTTACTTCCATTCAGGAAGTGAATGGTTTAAAGAAAGGTGTTAATCTTTCTTTTGGTAAAAAGGTAGGAGCACGAGATTTCAGTGTTTTCTGTCATCAGTTTGTAAGTATTGTTGGTGCCGGTGTTACTATTGTAGATGCTTTTAATATGCTTGCAGAGCAGACTGAAAATAAGGCATTGCAGGGCGCGATTAGAGCAGTACATTCTGATATTTCCAAGGGTGATACTCTTGCAATTTCTATGAGACGTCAGAATGGCGTATTCCCTATGATGCTTTGTAATATGGTTGAAGCCGGTGAGGCTTCCGGTAGTTTGGATAAGTCCTTTAGCCGTATGGCAACCCAGTTCGAAAAGGATGCAGCTTTGGAGGCTGCAGTTAAGAAGGCTGTTATTTATCCGATCGTATTGATCGTCGTTATGATCGCGGTTGTATTTGTTATGATGACCTTTGTTATCCCTAACTTTATGGGTATGTTTGAAGATATCGGTGGTGAACTTCCTGCGGTAACAATGGCATTAATTAAAGTGAGTGATTTCTTTGTAGCATATTGGTGGGCAATTTTGATTGGAGCAGGCTTGTTGTTTGCAGGTTATAAATTCTTCTACTCAACACCTTTTGGTCAGTCATTTATTGATAAGCTTAAATTAAAGATTCCGGCACTTGGTCCTGTACAGACTAAATCAGCTTGTGCAAGATTAGGTCGTACGCTTTGTACATTGCTTGCAGCCGGTGTTCCTATGATTGATGCTTTGGATATTACTGCACGAAGTATGGATAATGTTCATTACAAAAATGCAATGAAAGAAGCAAAAGATCAGGTTACACGAGGTGTAACATTATCAAGACCACTTAAAACTTGTGGTTTGTTCCCTCCGATGGTTATTCATATGGTATCTATCGGTGAAGAAACAGGTAATATTGAAGCGATGCTTGAAAACGTTGCGAAGTATTATGAAGAAGACGTTCAGGCTGCAACCGAATCAATGATGGCATTGATGGAACCTGCTATCATCATCTTGATGGCTGGTGTAGTTGGTTTCTTGGTTATCGCTATGTTGTCACCTATGTTCAGTCTCTACGAAAGTATCGGTTAATGGAACGACCAAGATACATAATTGTGAATAAAATGTAACGTAAATCTCACTGCTTAAGTTTATAGGCAGTGAGATTTTTTTACGATTTAATAATTAAAAAAAGAATTTTATGTTTACAGGAAGTATATAAATATTCAAAAAATGAGTTTTTTAATAATGTATTGATTTTATGTCTGAAAGCACGAAATAATAATGAAATGTAATGAAATAAAAAGAGTAAAAACTAATTCTGTGCAAGTTGCATAAAAGCAAAAAGCATGCTTTGTAAAAAGCTACAAAATCACTAAAAATGGAAAAAATATACTAGACGAAGTGTGAATTCTTTGCTACAATGAATTTACAGAAATGTCACAAAAATGTCACAAAATGAATGAAAAGGAGAATGAAAAGACATGAGAAACAACAAAGGTTTTTCCCTCGTGGAACTTATCATCGTTATTGCTATTATGGCAATCTTAGTTGGTGTTATGGCACCTCAGCTTATCAAGTACATTGAAAAGACAAACGTATCTTCTGATACACAGCTTTGCGATACCGTAAAGAGCGCTGTTACAACAGCTGTTATGGATCCTTCTGTTATCAATGATGCAAATTCTAAGACACGTCTTCAGACAACAGGTACATGGGTAGCTGTTAACTCACTTACAGGTACATCTGAATTTGATAAGGCTGTTCAGGAAACACTTGGTTTAGATGCTTCAAGTATCGGTAGTGTTAATAGCAAGATTAAGTCTGCTCATCCTACAGCTAACGGTATTGAATACAACATTATGGGTTCTAACTCAGTTCATGTTCGTATCCAGAATACAGACGTTAACGGTAAGAAAGACACAACAACAGGTACAGATTCAACTAAGATTATCTACGTTGACTAATTATATTTGTTGACATTTGGGGCGGAAGCTTTTGCTTCCGCCTTTTTATGTTGTAAAAAATCTTATAAAACACTTGCATTATCACCAAAGATGTGTTAAACTTTTTGCGTTATGCTAAAACACACGTATTCTGATTTGTGACAGGTGCTTCCTTTACGCGGGAGGTTGTCTTCAAAGGTGAGGAATGCGGAGGCAAAAAAACAAATAAACGGAGGATTTTAAAATGAGCGTAATTTCAATGAAACAGTTACTCGAAGCAGGTGTACATTTCGGACACCAGACAAGAAGATGGAACCCTAAGATGGCTCCTTACATCTTCACAGAAAGAAACGGTATCTACATTATCGACTTACAGAAGTCTGTAGGTAAGGTAGACGAAGCATACAATGCAATTTCTGAAATTGCAAGTGCAGGTGGTACCGTATTATTCGTTGGTACAAAGAAGCAGGCTCAGGATGCTGTTAAGACAGAAGCAGAACGTTGCGGTATGTACTATGTAAATGAAAGATGGTTAGGTGGTATGCTTACTAACTTCAAGACCATCCGTACAAGAATCGAAAGACTGAAAGAAATCGAAAGAATGGCTGAAGACGGTACATTCGACGTATTACCCAAGAAGGAAGTTGCTAACTTAAAGAAAGAATGGGATAAGTTGGAGAAGAACCTTGGCGGTATTAAGAATATGACAAGAATTCCCGATGCAATCTTCGTAGTTGACCCTAAGAAGGAAAAGATTTGTGTTCAGGAAGCTCATACACTTGGTATTACTTTACTTGGTATTGCAGATACAAACTGTGATCCCGAAGAATTAGATTATGTAATTCCCGGTAACGACGATGCAATTCGTGCCGTTAAGCTTATCGTAGCTAAGATGGCAGATGCTATCATCGAAGCAAACCAGGGTGAAGTTATGACTGATGAAGTTGCTGAGGATGTAGTAGAAGAAGCAGCTGAAGAAGTTGCAGCAGATGCTGAATAATTTAATCTAATTCAATAAGGAGGATAATAGAATGGCAACAATTACAGCAGCTATGGTAAAAGAATTGCGCGAAATGTCAGGCGCAGGTATGATGGATTGTAAAAAAGCACTTACAGAGTGCGATGGTAATATGGAAGCCGCTATCGAAGCATTACGTAAAAGCGGTGCTATGAAGGCAGAAAAGAAAGCAAGCCGTATTGCAGCAGAAGGTATTTGCCGTATCGCTAAGGCAGATGGTAAGGCCGTTGTTGTGGAAGTAAACTCAGAAACAGATTTCGTTGCTAAAAATGAAGTTTTCCAGACATTCGTAGAGAAGATTGCAGAACAGGTTGTTTCATCTGATGTAGCAGATGTTGACGCACTTCTTGCATCTACATGGGTAGATGATGCATCTAAGACTGTAAATGATGCATTGGTTGAAAAGGTTGCTACCATTGGTGAAAAATTAAGCATCAGAAGATTTGAAAAGGTTGAAGCTCCTATCGTTGTTGGTTATCTTCATGGTGGCGGACGTATCGGCGTTATTGTTGGTGCAGAAGGTTCTAAGTCAGATGCTACAGAAGAAGCTCTTACTAACATTGCAATGCAGATTGCAGCTATGAACCCCCAGTACGCAAGCAGAGATGATATCTCAGCAGATGAATTGGCTAAGTTAAAAGAAATCACTATTGACAGTGCATTAAATGATCCTGCATCTCTTCCTAAGCCTATCTTGAACAAGTTGATCGAAAAGGCTATGACAGAGAACCTTTGGAGTGATGAAGATAAGGCTATCTACGAAGAAAAGAAGAGCAATATGAACTTCTTATTCAACTTCCTTTCTAAGGAAGCAACTGCTACATTGGCACAGCTTGCTATGGATGGCAAGGCAGACTATGTTGCAGATAAGATCTTCAGCGGACTTGTAGAAGGCCGTATTTCTAAGCAGGTAAAAGAAATCTGCTTAATGGATCAGACATATGTAAAAGCAGAAGATGGAAAGCAGACAGTTGCTCAGTACTTAAAGAGCGTTTCTGCTGACTTAAAGGTTGCTAAGTTCGTTCGTTTCGAAACCGGTGAAGGTATGGAAAAGAAAGAAGAAGACTTCGCAGCAGAAGTTGCTAAGCAGATGGCAGGGAACTAAGCATTGGTTACGAGCCACGCATAAGAAAAATAGAGGTCTGACGAGAGTTTACTCTCGTTCAGGCCTTTTATTTTTCTTATATGCGGCGACAGCCGCTTACGAAGTAAGATGCGAAGCATCTTGCGAGTAAGCGTGGCTCGTAATTTAATTAAACGTTCGTGCTTGTTTTGAGCGAATATGCGGCGACAGCCGCTTACGAAGTAAGATGCGAAGCATCTTGCGAGTAAGCGTGGCTCGTAATTTAATTAAACGTTCGTGCTTGTTTTGAGCGAATATGCGGCGACAGCCGCTTACGAAGTAAGTCGCGAAGCGACTTGCGAGTAAGCGTGGCTTGTAACGTATATTTATCGTGCGACGCACGGATACAAAGTAAGCACACTTGGCAAATATATTTTTTTATGATAAAAATATAGAAGCATGAAACTTTTTATCGGAATAAAAATTCTAATATATGAAACACTTAAAAATAACATAAAATGAGGAGAAAAATATGAAAAAATTAGCAGTAGCATTATTATTGGTAACAATGTCACTTGCACTTGTGGGTTGTGGCAAAGAAGAAAGTCAGGAACCTGAAGTAAACACTTCCGAAGAAGTGTCTGTAGAAGATTCTGTAGAGGTTTCCGAAGAAGCGTCAGAAAGCACAGATGATGCGACATCAGAAGATGCAGTTGTATCTGATAACGCATCAGTAGCTATTCTTACAGATGTATGGAATGCCTTTGCGGAGGAAGAGAAATTCCCTGCTATGGGTGGTGATTATACTACTATGGTTGATGGTGCACCCGGTGCATTTGATATTACCAAAACAGAAGATTTGGCAGCTATGCTTTATGTGCCCGCTGATTTAGCAGGACAGATTGATGAAGGTGCATCACTTTTGCACGGAATGAATTTAAACACTTTTACAAGTGCAGCACTGCATTTAACAGATGCAGCTAATGCAGAAAGTTTTACAACGGCATTAAAAGAAAACATTCTTGGTACACAGTGGATGTGTGGTTTCCCTGATACTTTGGTAATCTATACCGTAAACGAAGAGTATGTGGTTTATGCTTTCGGCAATGTAGATGCGATTGCGACTTTTAAAGCCAAAGTAGCAGAAGTATATGGTGATAACGCAGTTCTTGTTGCAGAAGAGAACCTTGCGGGTTAAAATAAGGATATGTTTATCATTAAATAATGGTAAAAGAAGCTTATGTTTATATAAGTTTAAAATATAATGTAGCAGAGGTGTAAAATGTTATTTTCCGGCATACCGTTTTTATATTATTTCTTACCGGTGTTTTTACTTCTTTACTTCATTGCGCCCAAATGTTTGAAAAATACGGTGTTATTAATTGCCAGCTTATTTTTCTATGCATGGGGTGAACCTAAAATTGTATTGATAATGATAGCCTCAATCTTGGCAGGATATATATCCGGCCTCTTGATTGAGGCTTTTCGTTGTAAAAAAACCGCTAAAATCATTATGATAGCATCGGTAGTATTGCAACTCGGATGCCTTGTATATTTTAAGTATATGGACTTTTTTATCGGTAATTTTAATAATGTATTCGGTACGGAGATTCCGTTACTTAAAATAGCCCTTCCGGTAGGTATCAGTTTCTATACGTTCCAAATTTTAAGCTATACCGTGGATATTTATCGTGGTGAAAAGGCGCAGAAGAACCCGATTAATCTTGCAACCTATATTGCCATGTTTCCGCAGTTGATTGCGGGACCTATTGTTCGTTATAAGGATATTGCGTCTGAGTTGCCGGTGCGCCGCTTTTCATCGGAAGATGCAGCTTCCGGTATCAGACGCTTTGTTTTTGGCCTTGCCAAGAAAGTGCTTCTTGCAAACCAGCTGGGCGAATTATGCGATATTTTCCGTATGTCGCAGGAAAAGTCGGTGCTTTTCTATTGGATGTATGCGGTGGCGTTTGCTTTGCATATTTATTTTGATTTTTCGGGCTATAGTGATATGGCTATTGGCCTTGGACGGATTTTTGGTTTTCACTTTATAGAGAACTTCAATTATCCCTTCGTTTCGGGTAGTGTGACGGAATTCTGGCGTCGTTGGCACATCTCATTGGGAAGCTGGTTCCGCGATTATGTGTATATTCCTTTAGGAGGAAACCGGGTTCCGAAGTGGCGCTGGTTTATGAATATTTTCGTTGTATGGATGCTGACCGGGTTCTGGCATGGCGCGGCATGGAATTTCATAGTGTGGGGGCTGTTTTTTGCGGTGCTTCTGGTATTTGAGAAGTTATGTTTCTTAAAAGTCCTTGAAAAACATAAAATACTTGGGCATTGTTATGTCATTTTTGCGGTTTTAATCAGTTTTGTTATTTTTAATGCAAGGGATATGAGTGGGGCACTTTCGGATATTGGCGGAATGTTTGGATTTGCAAAGGTGCCGTTTGTAACGGCTGAAACGATGTATTATTTGCGCAGTTATGCAGTGATATTGATTCTTGCGTTAATCGGTTCCACACCATTTATTAAAAATGCGGTGGTAAAACTTGCATCAAAATTGTGGGTTCAGAAATGTTTAGTGGTGACAGAACCTTTGGTTTTAATTGTATTAATGCTTGTTATGACTGCATATCTGGTGGACGGCTCTTTTAACCCGTTTTTATATTTTAGATTTTAAGAGGGGAGGATAACTATGGAACGAAATAAAAACAAAATCACAGTGATTACCATGGCAATCTTCCTTCTTACAGTCAGCCTGCTATGTTGGTTTAAAGGTACGGAACAATATTCCGAGGCAGAACGCCGGTATTTGAAGGGTTTTCCCCAAATATCTTGGGCAACAGTGATGAACGGCAAATTTATGTCAGAATTTGAAAGTTATACCCAGGATCAGTTCCCCGGAAGAGATGCTTTGCGCGGTTTAAAAAGCGGTGTGGCACTTTATGTCTTTGCAGAGAAGGATAATAACGACTTATATTACAGGGATGGATATATCGGTAAAATGGAATACCCCTATAAGCCGGAAGCAATTGCACATGCTACCAAGGTTTTTCAAGGTGTATCGGACAAATATTTAAAAGATACGGACTGTAAAGTATATTACAGTATTATCCCGGATAAAGGATATTTTCTGGCAGAAGCAAACGGGTATCCTGCTATGGACTATGAACTGTTGGAAGAGGAATTCTGCGCGGGAATGGACGGGATGACTTATATTGATTTGTTTGGTGTGATGGAGTTGGATGATTTTTATCAGACGGATACTCATTGGAGGCAAGAAGAGTTACCGGAAGTGGCAGATGTAATAGCCAATGCAATGGGTAAAGATTTAAATGCGGAGTATGAGTGCATTGCTCTGGAAGAACCTTTTTATGGTGTGTATCACGGACAGCTAGCATTACCGATTGCAGGCGAGACCTTGTATTATTTGAACAATGAGGAATTGGCAGGTTGTTATGTTTATGATTATACGAATGCCAAGGAAATAGTCATATATGATATGGAAAAGGCCAACGGAGCCGACCCTTATGAAATTTATTTATCAGGGCCGTTATCTTTGATTACCATTGAAAACCCTTCTGCGGATACGGATGCGGAGTTGATTGTTTTCAGGGATTCCTTCGGAAGCAGTATTGCGCCCTTGTTGGTGGAAGAGTATGCGAAGATTACGCTGGTGGATATTCGTTATATTTACAGTGGTGTCCTGGGGAACTATATAGAGTTTGAAGAACAGGATGTTTTATTCCTGTACAGTACAATGGTTTTAAATAATAGCGAAACTTTAAAGTAGTTTTAACAAAAAACTTTAAAATAGGGTTTTTTAAATGTTTGGTTTGTGGTAGAATGGATAAGGAATTGTTATAACATAGGTTAGGTGTGTGTTTTTGACAGTTTTAAATGATTTTAATGACAAACACGAGGGTAATAATGGAACAGCAGACGAGCGGCAGTAGTAATTTGGAATACCGCAAAAAAAGAGTAAAAAGAATTAAAAAGTTTCTGATTATTTCATTGGTGGTCTTATTATTGGTTCCGAATATTTTATGTGCGGTCTTAATGGTTCAGGTTTTTAAAATCAATCAGACCTTGGAGGAAACGCAGGAGTCTCTGTGGGAGCTTACCGTACAGATGGAAGATGCCAATGCGGCGGCAGTAGTAGAACAGGTTTTAAGTCCTGTACAGGTTTTGGATGAAGACATTAAGGCTGTTATTCCGGATGCACAAATGTATGAGAGTAAGAAACTTGTTTATCTAACTTTCGATGATGGTCCCAGTGAGTATACCAATGAAATTTTGGATATTTTAAAAGAGTATGATGTAAAGGCGACTTTTTTCGTGTTGGCGAAAGAGGGATATGAAGAAGAATATCAGCGCATTATTGATGAAGGTCATACATTGGCGCTACATTCATATACACATCAGTACAGTCAAATTTATGACAGCCCGGAGGCATTTCGTCAGGATGTCAGACAACTATCGGATTATTTGTATGAAATAACAGGTTACAGATGTGAGTTTTACCGTTTTCCGGGAGGAAGTTCCAATTCAATTATTCAGTTCAATAAGGATGAATGTTTTGATATTTTGGAAGAGGAAGGATTGGTTTATTTTGACTGGAATGTTACCAGTAAGGATGCCAGCTCGTATCGACTGTCTTCTCAGGCAATTGTAGCAAATGTATTAAACGGTACAGGTCAGTCCCAGGCATCGGTGGTGCTGATGCACGATGCTTCAGATAAGTATACTACCGTACAGGCCTTACCTGCGATTATCGAAAGTTTACAGGCAGAGGAAGATACAGTTTTCTTACCGATTACGAACGGAACAACACCGGTTTGCCATGTGGTAAGAAGCGATGATGGTGAAGAGTAGAAAGAACGGAGGATATAGAATGGGTTTTTTTAGCGATTTAAAAGAAGATCTTGCGCAAGCAGTGAATGAGTTAACAGAAGATGCAACTGAGAAAGAGTTATTGGAAGAAGAGGAACTTTTGAAGAAAGAGTTATCTGAGATGGAAGATGAATTTCAGGTTTCCGGTGTAGAAGCAACAGAAATGGATGAATATACACATTATATGGCAGAAGAAGCAGTTTATGATGCTGCAGAAACTCCGGTGGCGGATGAAAATTATATAGAAAGTTTTGAAGGTGTAAACGAAGATGTGATGGCTACATTGTCTGCAGGTTTTGCCAATGTGACAGAGAATCTTCCCGATGCAGAAGAAGGTGCTTTGGTGGAAGAATTTGAAGCGGCTCTGGCAGGGCTTGAAATGACCGATGATGCAGTGGAAGAACTGCTGGAAAATGCAGATGAAGCCGTAGTTGAAGCGGACGAAGAGATTGGCGAAGTGGAAGAAATAGAAGAAATTATGGAAATCGAGGAAGTGATGGAAATGGCACAAGAAGAAATGAAGATGCCTGCAGTGCAGGAAGATACATTTGTATCCATGACAGACGAAAATGCAGAAGTAGGTATTATTCCTCCGGGTATGATGATTACCGGTGATATTAAAACAGAAGGTGCGCTTGATTTGAGAGGTACTGTTTTGGGGAATATTGAAATCGGCGGCAAATTGAATGTTTCCGGAAGTATTCAGGGTAATTCCAAGGCTGTGGAAATATATGCCCAGGCTGCTAAAATTACAGGCGATGTGGAATGCGATAACAGTGTAAAAATCGGCCCTAATTCCGTAGTAATCGGCAACATTAGTGCAAGAAGTGCAGTAATTGCAGGCGCGGTTAAGGGTGACATTGATGTACGCGGTCCTGTTATTTTGGATTCTTCCGCCATTATCAAAGGTAATATCAAGTCCAAATCCGTACAGATTAATAACGGTGCAGCTGTAGAAGGCATGTGTTCACAGTGTTATGCAGATGTTAATCCTTCTTCTTTCTTTGAAGGTCTTGAATAAAATAAGGGAGGCTACATAGATGAAAAGAATTCTTTTAAAATTAAGCGGTGAAGCCCTTGCGGGAGATAAAAAGACCGGTTTTGATGAAGAAACAGTCAGAAAGGTTGCCCTTCAGGTAAAACAACTGGTAGATGACGGTATCCAGGTTGGTATCGTAATCGGTGGTGGTAACTTCTGGAGAGGAAGAACCAGTGAAAACATCGACCGTACCAAGGCGGATCAGATTGGTATGCTGGCAACTATTATGAATTGTATTTATGTGTCGGAAATTTTCCGTTCCGTAGGTATGATGACGAATATTTTAACACCTTTTGAGTGTGGTTCGTTTACCAAGTTATTTTCAAAAGACAGAGCCAACAAATACTTTGAAAAGGGTATGGTAGTATTTTTTGCAGGAGGTACGGGACATCCCTACTTCAGTACAGATACAGGCGTTGTGCTTCGTGCTATTGAAGTGGATGCGGAGGTTATTTTACTTGCTAAGTCCATCGACGGTGTATACGATGATGATCCTGCGAAGAATCCTGCAGCAAAGAAGTATGATGAAGTATCAATTCACGAAGTAATTGCCAATAATTTACAGGTTGTGGATATGACAGCATCCATTCTTGCAAGAGATAACAAAATGCCTATGTGGGTATTCGGATTGAATGAAGAAAACAGCATCGTTAACACCGTAAAAGGTGAATTTAACGGAACTAAGGTTACTGTGTAGATGAATGAAATTTAAGGTGCAACAAGCAACCAAAAAATATAAAAGTATCGGGAGGATATGAAATGAACGAACAAATTAAAGTATATGATGAGAAAATGAGCAAAACTTATGACCACCTTGTAGCTGATTTTATGACAATCAGAGCAGGCAGAGCGAATCCCCATGTATTAGACAAATTGGCAGTGGATTATTACGGAGTAATGACACCTTTACAGCAGGTTGGTAACATTACCGTTCCTGAAGCAAGAATCATCCAGATTGCACCTTGGGAAAAGAGTTTGATTAAGGCGATTGAGAAGGCTATTTTAGCATCTGATATCGGTATTACCCCCAGCAATGACGGTTCTGTAATCCGTCTTGTATTCCCGGAATTAACAGAGGAAAGACGTAAGGATATCGTAAAAGATGTTCGTAAGAAAGGTGAAGATGCTAAAGTTGCGGTTCGTAACATCAGACGTGACGGTAACGATGCATTAAAGAAACTTGCAAAGACAGAAATTTCAGAAGACGAAATTAAGTCAATGGAAGATGAATTACAGAAGATTACAGATAAGTATGTTAAGAATATCGGTGACTTGGTAGAAGAGAAGTCTAAGGAAGTACTTACTGTATAATCAGAGAAACATAAGGAAGAATCATGAAAAAGTATGTATTTTTTGTGATTCTTCTTGGTTATTTATAAAAGTGTTTTATAATGAGGTATGGAAACGCCGGCGAAGTATGAAAAAGATGTATGCATAAAATATGCGTAATCAAGAAAATAAGGCGTTTGGAACGGAGCAAAATATGAATATTCCAAAGCATATAGCGGTGATTTTGGACGGAAACGGAAGATGGGCCAAGAGCAAAGGCCTTCCCCGTAAAATGGGCCATGTTCAGGGCGCCAAGAATGTAGAAGATATGATTTATATTGTAGGAGAAATGGGTGTACAGTATTTTACGGTATATGCTTTTTCTACAGAGAATTGGAAACGTAGCGAAGAGGAAGTATCCGCATTGATGGACCTGCTTCGTAAATATCTTCTGACCGGTTTTAAGAAAGCTGCAAAGAACAATGTTAAGTTCCGTGTGATCGGCGATAAAACCGGACTTGCGCCGGATATCCAGCAGACCATTGCCGAACTGGAAGAAGATTCTAAAGACAATACAGGTTTGTTTATCCAGATTGCCATTAATTACGGCGGTAGGGACGAAATGATTCGTATGATGCAAAAGACAGCTGCGGATGTGAAGGAAGGTAAGGTTTTACCGGAAGAAATTACGGAGCAGTATGTATCCAACCATTTGGATACAGAAGGTGTACCTGATCCTGATTTGTTGATTCGTACCAGCGGTGAACAAAGAATTTCCAACTTCCTTTTATGGCAGTTGGCTTATACGGAGTTTTATTTTACCGATGTTCCATGGCCTGATTTCGATCGTGATGAATTGGTCAAAGCAATTGAGGCATATAATAATAGAGACAGAAGATACGGTAATGCGAAGTAGACAGCAGGCCGGATTCTGTCAGGCAAAAGAAACTTACACATAAAAATGTGCAAGGAGAGAGAGTATGTTTAAAGCAAGATTTTGGAGTTCTGTAGTAATTGTAGCGGTAATTCTTTTGTTCGGATTTGCCGGCGGGCCGCTGATGGCGTTGTTTTTGGGAACTATATCCTGTATCGGATATTTGGAGTTTACCAAAGCCACCAAAGTGCGCCCGACCCCTGAGAAAATGTCCGGTTTTGAGAAAATCGGTCTGGTGGGAATTATTTTATATTATTTATTGTTGTTGGTTACAGATGATTCCCTGCCGTTTAGGGAAATGTTTGGTGAATGGCTGTTTAAGACGCAGGGCACTTTTAATTATTTTACAGTGCTTGTTCTGTTTATATTTGTGTTAAGCGTGGTATCAATGTTTATGGTATACATTTTTACCTTCCCCAGACATAATATCACTCAGATTACTCATGCGGCATTTGGCTTGATTTATGTTGCGCTGACAATTTCATTTATTTATTACATAAGAGAATTGCCCAATGGTATTTTCTTAATGTGGCTTGTGTTTATGAGTTCGTGGGTGTGTGACACCTGTGCCTATGTGGTTGGTATGTTATTCGGAAAGCATAAGCTGACACCGAAGTTAAGCCCTAAGAAATCCGTGGAAGGCGCAATCGGCGGTGTGGTAGGCAGTAGTCTTGCCGGCGGTTTATTCGGCTGGTTATATGTGGCTTGTACGGACTCAAGCTACGGCATTATTGCAGTGTTTGCAATTATCTGCTGTGTGGGTTCTGTGGTATCCCAGTGCGGTGATTTGACAGCATCTGCAATTAAGAGAAATTATGAAGTAAAAGATTACGGCAAACTGATTCCGGGACACGGAGGGATTCTTGACCGCTTTGACAGTGTTATTTTTACCTCGCCCATGGTATTTTTCCTGGTAATGTTGATGATGCAGTTTAATTAATAAAGAAAGGCAAATCCAATTATTTTACAGGTTATATTGGATGCGGAAGAAAGATGAAGAATATTGTTGTTTTGGGTTCTACCGGTTCCATCGGTACCCAAACTTTGGAAATAGTACGCGATAATCCGGATTTGAAAGTGGTTGCGCTTGCTGCAGGTACTAATGTAAAGCTTATGGAAGAGCAGGTCCGTGAGTTTAATCCTTCTGTTGCGGTAATGTGGACGGAAGAAGCTGCTAAGGATTTAAAGGTGCGTGTATCAGATTTGGATGTGGAAGTGTTGAGCGGTATGGACGGCTTGATTGAAATTTCTACACACAAGGATTGTGAAGTATTGGTAACCGCTATTGTGGGTATGATAGGTATCAGACCTACTATTGCGGCGATTAATGCAGGCAAAACCATTGCTTTGGCAAATAAGGAAACCTTAGTTACGGCTGGTCATATTATTATGCCTCTTTCCAAAGAGAAGAATGTGGCGATTTTGCCGGTTGACAGTGAGCACAGTGCAATATTTCAGTCGTTGCAGGGACAACCGAAAGAGCGCTTAAGTAAAATTCTTCTTACGGCGTCAGGTGGCCCTTTCCGTGGTAAAAAGCGAGAGGAATTGTTGAATATTCAGGTGGAAGATGCGCTAAAGCATCCGAACTGGGCTATGGGCCGTAAAATTACCATCGATTCGGCGACACTTTGTAATAAAGGCCTGGAAGTAATGGAAGCGAAATGGCTTTTTGATGTGGATTTGGACCGTATTGAAGTAGTTGTTCATCCCCAGAGTATTATTCATTCCGCAGTAGAATATGTAGATGGCGGTATTATGGCACAGCTTGGTGCACCGGATATGAAACTTCCCATTCAGTATGCGTTGTTTTATCCGGACAGGCGTCCTATGAGCGGTAAAAGAGTGAATTTCTTTGAATTAGGATCTATGACTTTTGAGAAACCTGATATGGAGACATTCCGTGGCTTGAAGCTTGCTTATGAAGCGTCTGCTATCGGTGGCAGTATGCCTACTGTTTATAATGCAGCAAATGAAAAAGCAGTAAGCCTCTTTTTGGACCGCAAAATCAAGTTTTTGCAGATCCCGGAAGTGATTGAGGCCTGCATTCAGAATCACAAGAATATCTTAAATCCTACAGTGGACGATATTCTGAATACGGAAGCGGAAGCATATGATTATATAGCGAAGCATTTTTAAAAGATTGAAGGAGAAAGTAACATTTCTATGGATTTTAATATTTGGGCAATCCTTGCGTTTGTGATTATTTTCGGCGTAGTGGTAGTGGCCCATGAATTTGGTCATTTTATAGTGGCGAAGGCAAATGGTATCAAAGTGTTGGAATTTTCCATTGGTATGGGGCCTAAGCTTGTGAAGTTTACAAAAGGGGATACGGAATATTCTTTAAGGTTGTTGCCTATTGGCGGTGCCTGCATGTTTGAAGGCGAGGATGGTCTTTTTGAAGAGGATGAGGAAACGGAGCGTATTCAGGAGGAGAATCCTTTGGATCGTCCCAAAACCACCCAGGAAGGTTCTTTTCAGAATGCTTCCGTTTGGGCGCGTATTGCTACGGTAGTGGCAGGACCGTTGTTTAATATTATCTTGGGATACATTCTTGCGATTATCATTGTTTTAACTTGTGGAACGATTACGCCAAAGGTAAATTGGGTGCAGATTGGATATCCGGCCTATGTCGCAGGGCTTAGAGATGGTGATGTCATTACTGCAATTAACGGTGAGAAGATTCATCTGTTCCGCGAAATCCAGTTAAATGCCATGCTATATGATGGGGAACCTTGGGAAGTGGAATACGAAAGAAACGGTGAAACCTATACCACAACTATGAATTTGGTGCAAAGCGGCGGTTCCTATGTAATGGGTATCAAAGGCGGTGAATTGCATATTTGCGAAGGCTTGGATTTGTTCGAGTACAGCTGGTATGAGGTAGAATACTGGCTGGATACGACTTTTAAAAGTCTTAAAATGCTTGTGACCGGTAAATTGACCAAGGATGATGTGGCAGGACCTGTAGGCGTGGCCAGTGTTATCAGCGATACCATTGAAGAGACCAAACAGTACGGCTTGCCTACCGTATTGATTAATATGGTGAACATTGCGTTGTTATTAAGTATTAATCTCGGCATTATGAATATGTTACCGATTCCGGCATTGGACGGCGGAAGATTGATTTTCCTGTTGATAGAGGCGGTAATCCGTAAGCCGGTACCTAAGAAAGCGGAAGCAATTGTGCACATGATTGGTTTTGTGTTATTGATGCTTTTGATGGTATTTGTATTGTTTAATGATGTGTCGAAGTTCTTTCGGTAAATAAAAGTTTATATTGTGCCCTGTGCCTGATGGTACGGGGCATTTTTGTCGAAAATTGCGATGAAAAAATATGCCCGAACTATTGTCCTCGCCATAAAAATATGTTATACGTGTTATATCTTTTTTTCTAAAAGTTCCGAAACATTCGTTTCAATTTTTCAAAGAATGATTGTAAAGTTTATAAAAGGGGGATTTAAATGCATTTTATATATGCAAATGCATGGGATAAAGGGGATTATTATGTCAAAAATCAGGATAGTTTTGGGATACAAACCGTGCTGACGGGAAGCGGTCCCTATGGTATGGCAATGATATGTGACGGTGTGGGAAGCCTTGAACAGGGAGAATACGCAAGTGGAGTGGTGGTGCGTGAGATGACTGAGTGGTTCTATGCTTGCGGATTACCGCTTTTATGTAAGGGAGCATCTGAGGATAAGTTGCGGCGTAGTTGCAGGCGGGGGTTACAGGCCGTGCATAATCAATTGGAAGAGGTGGGAGCAGCACAGGGCATTGTTATGGGAACTACATTTACTATGCTTATATTGACACGACAAAGATATTATTGCTTTCAGGTCGGTGACAGCAGTTGTTATAAAATAGCAAGGAAGATATGCACGGTTGGCAAAAGACAGATGAATGAGCGTGGGGAATTGCTTGGCGTTGTAGGCGTCGGAGAACTGCCTGATATAGCGTTGCAAACAGGAAGATACAGTAGTAAACATCGTTTTGTTTTATGTAGTGACGGGTTTGTACGCTGTCTTACTTTGCAAGCGTTAATGAAAGTCGGGGATTATCGGATATCACGTGAGCAGACGCAAAAGCTGATTTATGAAATTATAGATAGAGGAAGAAGAAAAGGAGAGCGGGACAATTGTACAGTGATTGTGATTGGACGAAAATAATACCGGATAAGTATACTGTCCTTGAACAACTGGGCAGGGGTGGTTTGGGTAGCGTATATAAAGTAAAAGATGAGCACATTGATAAATTTTATGCAATGAAAATATTGAAATACAACGTTTTATGTGATGCCGATAAAGAAATCAATATACTTAAATCATTAGACTTCCGGGGGCTTCCGACGTTGCATGATGTATTTTATGACGAAGAATATATGTATATTGTTATGGAATTGGCCAGAGGACACAATTTGGAAACTTACGTAAAATCAAAAGGAAAATTAAGCGTGGAAGAAACTCTTCGAATCGGCTGCCAAATATGCGATATGTTAAAATATTTACACGGAAGACCCATACCTGTTGTTCACGGTGATATTAAACCGGAAAATATTATGGTGTCGGATAAGGGAGTGAGTTTAATTGATTTTGGTTGTGCATTTTTACAGTATTCCGAAGAATGTAAGTATATGGGGACACCGGAATATGCAGCCCCTGAATTATTGAGGGGCAATGTGTCAACAGAGAGTGATGTATATTCTTTTGGAAAGGTTCTGCTTTTTATGCTGACAGGGAGACAGATTTGGATGCTGAATAGCACGAAGACGCAGGAGTGTCTGGTTGCTTATGCGGTTCCGAAACGCTTGCGCAAATTAGTGGAGCGTTGCCTTGAGGAAGATATAAAATGGCGGTTTCGAAGCGGTTTGGAGCTTTCAAAGGAGATACGTGGGATAAAAACGAAGGACAGAAATTTCGAAGGAAAATGGGTGTCCGGATTAGCTGTTTTTTTGCAGTGGTCAGGTGTTTTCGGTATTATATATTCGTTGTTTTTATATCGGAATCAAATGAAACCCGAACTGTGGTTTCTTGTAGGAGTAGTGTTTGTGACGGTCTCTTTTATCATTGGAGCGTGGGTGGATAAATGTTATAAAAGCACCATTCTGGAATGCGAGTGCAATATTCTTGTTTCGGAAGGGTTATAGGGCATAAAAGTTTCTTGTAAATCTGCCCTGATGCGTTATAATAAAAATAGATATTTTTAAACTTGTAAGAGAATATTTGTGCAAAGGAGAATAGGGATGGAACAATATACGGGTTACAATCAGAATGTGCAGACAGGGATGAATCCTAATCTACAGCCGGGGGTTAATCCTAATATGCAGGTCAATACCAATATGAATGCGGATGGCGGAATGAAAATGGAAGAAATGTATAAAAAATTAAAAAAAGATATGTTGATTAACCGCATTATCTCAATCGTGACACTTGTTTTTACAACAGCTATTCTTGTGGTAGCAATTTTTGCTTTCGTAGAGCTAAAGGGATTCCTTACGGAAATTGAACCGATTGTAGAAGAATTGTCAAAACTTGATATAGAAGCCTTGAATGAGTCATTGAACCATTTTAACGATATTATTGAAACCTTTAATATAGATGATTTTATGGATACAATGAATTCTATTGATTTTGAAGGTATCAATGAGGTTCTGGAAGGACTTGATGTGGAAGAACTGACCGAAACCTTGGAAAATATTAACGAAGGTGCTGACAGACTGGATGAAATCAGTGAGTGGTTTGAAAATTCACCGTTAAACATCTTTGGGATTGGTAACAACTAAAATTTGCGTAAAAGTTAAATTTGAAAAAATGCAGGTTTTGCAAATTGAATAATATAGGTGAGTGTGCTAGAATAATTTCAGAAGTTTTATGCATAAAATCGAAAGTGGCAGGGCTTTTCAAACCTGCAAAAGGAGAAACCGTTTTATGACCAGAAATGATACAAGAGTAATTCATATCGGAGACAGAGTGATTGGCGGAGGGAATCCGATTTTGATTCAGTCTATGACAAATACTAAGACAGAAGATGTGGCTGCAACCGTAGCTCAGATTAAGGAGCTTGAGGCTGCAGGTTGTGAAATTGTACGTTGTACCGTGCCTACTCTTGAAGCAGCAAAGGCAATTGCTGAAATCAAGAAACAGATTCATATTCCTTTGGTGGCAGATATTCATTTTGATTATAAGATGGCAATTGCTGCTATGGAAAACGGCGCGGATAAAATCCGTATCAATCCCGGAAATATCGGTGGTATGGATAAGGTGAAAGCGGTAGTGGATGTTGCCAAAGAGCGAAACATTCCTATTCGTGTTGGCGTAAACAGCGGTTCTCTTGAGAAAGAGCTGGTAAAAAAATACAACGGTGTTACCGCAGAAGGTATTGTAGAGAGTGCGTTAGATAAGGTTGCCATGATTGAAAGTCTTGGGTATGAGAATATGGTAATTTCCATTAAATCATCGGATGTTATGATGTGCATCAAGGCCCATGAATTGCTGGTAGAGAAGACAAATTACCCCTTACATGTAGGCATCACGGAATCCGGAACCTATTTTTCCGGAAATATTAAGTCTTCCGTTGGCTTGGGCGTGATTTTATATCAGGGCATCGGTGATACCATTCGTGTGTCTTTGACCGGTAATCCCGTAGAAGAAATTAAAACAGCGAAATTGATTTTAAAGACTTTGGGACTTCGTAAAGGCGGAATAGAAGTTGTAAGCTGTCCGACCTGCGGAAGAACCCAGATTGATTTGATTGGACTTGCAAACCAGGTAGAAACTTTGGTTGCAGGATATCCTTTGGATATTAAAGTTGCCGTGATGGGTTGCGTTGTAAACGGACCCGGAGAGGCCAAAGAAGCAGATCTCGGTATCGCCGGCGGTATCGGAGAAGGCTTACTTATTAAGAAAGGCGAAATTATTCGCAAACTTCCGGAAAATCAGCTTTTAGCAGCGCTGAAATATGAGCTGGATAATTGGAAGTAAAGAAATTACGAATGTTAAAATGTTGCATATGAGGAACCGGCCGAGTGCCGGTTTCTTCATACATAAAGGATGATAATATGGCTATGAAATTTTTTGAAGTATTCGACGGGATTCATTTGGAAGAACGTCTGAGCGCTTTGATGGAAGATACAACAGTTGAGAAACTGACTACAGACTCGCAGAGAACACTTTTGCGGGTTTATTTGTCAAGTCCCCGTTTGATTGACCGTCAGGATATCTGTAAGGTACAGGAAGCAATCCGGAAACAGAAGATGGCTTCAAGCGGTATGGAAGTAAAGGTTTACGAGCGCTTTCATTTGCCGAATCATTTTACGGCGGAGAAAGTATACAGTTCTTACGAGGACAGTATTGTCTTCAGTATTAAGGAAATCGGGCATGTTGATTACAAAATTTTCCACGATGCGGACGTGGTATTTGAAGAAGGCGGAGTAATGAAACTGACCTTGGAAGATACCATGATTGCCCATGAAAAAGAAAAAGAATTGATTGAGGCATTAAACAGTATCTTAAATATCCGATGCGGATTAAATGTAAGTATCTATGTGGATTACAAGGAACCGCAGAAGAGTAAGTTTAAAGAAGAGAACGAGCATAAGGTAAATCTTATGGTTCAGGAAATCACCAGAAGAGCAGGCGGTAACCGAAATGAAGGCAGTGACGGTTCCGAATTTGCGGATTATTGTGAAGAAAAGAAAGAAGACAATAAAGAAGTAAAGCCTGCAGAAACTCAGAAGAATGCTGAGAAAGCAAACACTGCTAAAAATGCCGGCAAGGACAATAAGGGCGAAGGCGAGAAGAAAGAGAAGAAGCGTATGCCGTTGAAGCGTTCTGATGCCCCGGATGTCATTTACGGACGCGACTTTGATGATGATACAATTCCTATTAAGGACATTGTGGACGAAATCGGAGAAGTTACCATTCGCGGTAAAATCACCGAGGCGGAAGGCAGGGAACTTCGTAATGATAAATATATTTATACCTTTGCGGTAACGGATTTTACGGATACCATTTCAAGTAAAATTTTCTGCTGGGCAGATCAGGCAGAAGAGTTTGTACCTGCCTTAAAACCGGGAGAGTTCGTTAAGATTAAAGGTATTGCCAAATTTGATGAGTATGTGGGCGAATTGATGGTATCATCAATTGCCGGCATCAAAAAAATTAAAGATTTTACAACGATAAGAATGGATACTGCCTTTAAGAAACGTGTTGAGTTGCACTGCCATACAAAGATGAGTGACAGTGATGGTGTTTCCTATGCTAAGGACTTGATTAAGCGTGCCCGCAAGTGGGATATGCCGGCCATTGCAATTACGGACCACGGCTGTGTACAGGCATTCCCTGAAGCTAAGCATACTACAGATAAATTAGAGGGCATTAAGGTTCTCTATGGCGTGGAAGCATATATTGTAGACGATTTAACGGATACAGTAGTAAATGATATGGGGCAGAGTCTGCGCGATGATTTTGTTGTATTTGATATTGAGACTACAGGTTTTTCACCTATCAAAAATAAGATCATTGAAATCGGTGCGGTAAAAGTATCTGACGGTAAAATTTGTGACCGATTCTCATGTTTTGTAAATCCCCATACACCCATTCCTTTTGAAATTGAAAGGCTTACGGGCATCAATGATGATATGGTGGCGGATGCGGAAGATATCGAGACTGTATTGCCTAAGTTTTTGGAATTTTGTAAGGATTGTGTATTGGTAGCCCACAATGCTTCTTTTGATATGAGCTTTATCAAAGAAAATATGAAACGCCAGGAAATCGTGCAGGAATTGACCTATGTGGATACCGTAGCAATCTCGAGAGCACTTTTAACCGATATGGCGAAGCACACTTTGGATTCTATTTCCAAGAAGTTGAATATATCATTGGAAAACCACCACAGGGCGGTAGACGATGCGGAAGCAACGGCACAGATTTTTGAGAAGTTTATTCTGATGATGGAAGAGAAGGACATACATACCCTTTCACAGGTAAATGAGTTTACGGACGCAAGTGTTGAGACAATACGTAAAATGCCGTCTTACCATGCAATTATTCTGGCGAAGACAGAAGAAGGACGAAGAAATCTGTATCGTATGGTTTCAGAGTCCCATGTAAAATATTTTAATCGTCAGCCTAAGTTACCTAAGAGTTTTGTAATGAAACACAGAGAAGGCATTATTCTTGGTACTGCGTGTGAGGCAGGAGAATTGTACAGGGCATTATTGGATGAAAAGTCGCCGGAAGAAATTGCAAGAATTGTAAACTTTTATGATTATCTGGAAATCCAACCTTTGGACAACAATAAGTTTATGCTGAAATCGGATAAGTTCCGTAATATTAATTCGTATGATGATTTAATTGCAATCAACAAGCGAATTGTTGCATTGGGCGAAGAATATAATAAGCCGGTATGTGCTACCTGTGACGTACATTTTATGGACCCGGAAGATGAAATTTACCGTCGTATTATTATGGCGGGTAAGGGCTTCTCGGATGCGGACGATCAGGCGCCTTTGTACTTGCGTACAACGGAAGAAATGTTGAAGGAATTTGAGTATCTCGGAAGCGAAAAGGCGGAAGAAGTTGTAATCACCAATACGAATTTGATTGCGGATATGTGTGAAGTGGTTTCTCCCATCGACCCGAATAAGTGTGCGCCTGTCATTGAGAACAGTGATGAAACTCTGCGAAAAATTTGCTATACCAGAGCACATGAACTCTATGGTGAAAACTTACCGGAAGTAGTAGAGAAGCGTCTTGAACGAGAGTTGAATTCCATTATCAGCAACGGTTTTGCCGTTATGTATATTATTGCACAGAAACTGGTATGGAAGTCGAATGAGGACGGTTATCTTGTGGGTTCACGTGGATCCGTAGGCTCTTCCTTCGTTGCGACTATGGCAGGTATTACGGAAGTTAATCCTTTATCGCCTCATTATTATTGCAGCGAGTGCCATTATTCGGATTTTGAGTCCGATGATGTCAAAGCATACGCAGGCCGTGCAGGTTGTGATATGCCTGATAAAAATTGTCCTGTTTGCGGTGCGAAATTAAATAAAGACGGTTTTGATATTCCTTTTGAAACCTTCCTTGGTTTTTATGGTGATAAGGAGCCGGATATTGACCTTAATTTCTCCGGAGAATATCAGTCCAAGGCACATAAGTATACGGAAGTTATTTTTGGTGCAGGGCAGACTTACAGAGCCGGAACTATCGGTACGCTGGCGGAGAAGACTGCATTCGGATATGTAAAGAAGTATTATGAAGAACGCGGAATTAAGAAGCGTACGGCGGAAATTAACCGTATTGTACAAGGCTGTGTAGATGTAAGAAGAACGACGGGACAGCACCCCGGCGGTATTATTGTATTGCCCATCGGTCATGATATTAATGAGTTTACACCGATTCAGCGTCCTGCGAATGATATGACGACTGATATTATTACCACACATTTTGACTATCATTCCATTGATCATAACCTGTTAAAGCTGGATATTCTCGGGCACGACGATCCGACGATGATTCGTATGTTGCAGGATTTAACGGGGATTGACCCCCTGACCATTCCCTTGGATGACCCTCAGGTAATGTCCTTATTCCAGAGCACGGAAGCACTTGGCATTACACCGGACCAGATTGGCGGATGTAAGTTGGGTTCTCTTGGTATCCCTGAGTTTGGTACCGACTTTGCGATGCAGATGTTAATTGATACTCACCCTACAAGTTTCTCGGACTTGGTACGTATTGCGGGACTTTCCCATGGTACTGACGTATGGCTTGGAAATGCGCAGACTCTGATTATGGATGGTGTGGCGACTATTTCCACAGCGATTTGTACGCGAGATGATATTATGGTGTACTTAATCGGTAAAGGTGTAGATGCCGGTATGTCTTTTAAAATTATGGAAAGTGTACGTAAGGGTAAAGGTTTAACTCCCGAGTGGGAAGAGCAGATGGTTGCTCACGATGTGCCGGATTGGTACATTTGGTCTTGTAAAAAGATTAAGTATATGTTCCCGAAGGCACATGCGGCGGCTTATGTTATGATGGCTTGGCGTATCGCATATTGTAAGGTAAATTATCCGTTGGCATATTATTCTGCATATTTCAGTATCCGAGCGGTGGACGGTTTTGATTATGCAATTATGTGTCAGGGACAGAAGCATTTGGAGCAGGTAATGGAAGATTACCGTTCCCGTGAAAACGAGCTTTCCAAGAAGGAAGAAGAAGTGATGAAGGTTATGCGTATTGTTCAGGAAATGTACGCCCGTGGGTTTGAATTCTGGCCGTTAGACATTTTCCGTGCGCATCCCAGAAACTTCCAAATTATTGACGGCAAAATTATGCCGGCCCTGGTTAGTGTCGAAGGCTTAGCTGAAAAGGCTGCGGAAGGTATTGTAGAAGCGGTAAAAGGCGGACCTTTTATCTCTCGAGATGATTTTAGGGAACGTTCTAAGGTGTCTAAGACGGTTGTTGAAACAATGGCGAATTTAGGATTGCTTGGTGACTTGCCGGAGAGTAATCAGATGAGTCTGTTCGACTTCGTGTAGCAGCGGGAAAGTATCGTAGATGCGACTATGCGAATGGGCGCGTCTGAACTGTTATAATATTTATAAAAAAGTACTTGCATTTTTAAGCATATTATAATAAAATAATCATTGCCTGTGAAAACAGGCAGTGATAAATGCCTCGTTGGTCAAGCGGTTAAGACGCCGCCCTCTCACGGCGGAAACAGGGGTTCGA
>CAZQBM010000004.1:0-53146 GCA_964591945.1 uncultured Lachnospiraceae bacterium
GAGAATACGCATTAATTCCGCAATTGCTGCAGTAGGATGTGTATCATTTAACTGGTTGGTATAAGCACAGGTTTTGGTTGTTACCTCCCATGCTTCATCCCATGTAAGGTAAAATTCATCCATGAGAATACGCATTAATTCCGCAATTGCTGCAGTAGGATGTGTATCATTTAACTGGAATGTTACCTTCTCATGCAACTTCTTAATGTCATCATGATTTCTCATATACTTCGCAACTGCTTCCTGAATAGATGCAGAAATGAAGAAATACTGCTGTTTTAATCTTAATTCCTTACCTGCATAATGATTGTCGTTGGGATATAAAACTTCAACGATGTTTCTTGCAAGGTTTTCCTGCTCAACAGCCTTCTGGTAATCACCCTTATCAAAAGAGTCAAGTCTGAAGCAGTCGATAGGCTGTGCATCCCAGATACGAAGCGTATTTACAATGCCGTTTCCATAGCCTACAACGGGAACGTCATAGGGAACCGCCTTAACTGCCTGGTAGCCTTCCTGATAGTAGTTGTTTCTGCCGTTTTCATCCACTCTAACGTTTACATATCCGCCAAAACGAACTTCCTTAGTGTATTCGGGACGACGTAATTCAAAAGGATTGCCGTCTGCAAGCCAGTTATCGGGAACTTCCACCTGATATCCGTCTCTGATTTCCTGCTTGAACATACCGTAACGGTAACGGATACCGCATCCGTATGCAGAATATCCTAATGTTGCAAGGGAATCAAGGAAACATGCTGCCAAACGGCCCAAACCGCCATTACCTAAAGCCGCATCGGGTTCCTGATCTTCTACGATGTTGATATCAACACCAAGCTCTTCCAAAGCATCCTTAGCATCCTTGTATGCCATAAGGTTAATCATGTTGTTACCAAGTGCACGTCCCATTAAGAATTCCATAGACAAGTAATAAACGGTCTTGGGATCTTCTTTCTCATATGCTTCCTGGGTCTTTAACCAGTTATCAACAATCTGATCCTTGATTGCGTAAGATACAGCCTGGAAAATCTGCTGTTCTGTCGCTTCATCCATGTTCTTACGGTACAATGTTTTAACGTTGTATAAAACGCTACGCTTGAACAATTCTTTGTCAAACTGAAACACTGCATCTGTTGCTTTGGTTTCTTTTTTTGCAGTTGTTGCTTTCTTTGCTGCTGCCATTTTCTTTCCTCCATTGTTTTGATAAAGAATGTGCTTGCCACATTCTTCGCGCCCAAGCGGTGTTGCAACGCAACTAATCATCCCGCAAGATGCGCATTCATGAATGTTTTCCCCAAAACATTACTATATTTATTTTACTGCTTCTGCACGCCGATAGTTACGTCTTCCCCATTGACATTCCAATTCTTAGCGCCGTCACAGTCAGCACCGTAGACGATTTCGTCTGCCAGTACTTTTACAGAGATTGCATTTTCGTTCTTTTTCACAACGTCAGCTACTCTGTCATTACCATTGATAAATACTTTGATATGGTCCATAACCTCAAAGCCGGAATCCTTACGCATGGTCTGAACCTTGCTGATTACCTCATACATAAAGCCTTCTTCGATTAATTCTTCCGTAAGGTTTGTATCAAGAATTACGGTTACGTTATTGTCCGCTTCTGTCACATAGCCTTCCTTCTGTTTCATATCGATCAGAAGATCTTCTTCTGTAAGAGATACTTCGGTTCCGTCTACATCAAAGGTTAACGCACCCTGTGCTTTTAAGGTATCCATTGCGTCGTTGCCGTCAACGCTGCCAAGGTACTTCTGAATTCCGCCAAGCTGCTTACCGTATTTAGGTCCTACGGTACGAAGCTGAGGCTTAAAAGTATAGGTGGTGAAGTCTCTTACCTCATCGGTAAAGACAACCTTCTTTACATTTAATTCATCTTCGATGATTTCCTGATAAAATTCGCCCAGGGCAAAAGGTGCTTTGACAAACATGGTTGCGATAGGCTGGCGGTTCTTGATGTTTGCGGTATTTCTGCAGGCACGACCTAAAACTACGGTCTTTAAAACTGCTTTCATATCCGCTTCCAGCTTCTTGTCAATCATAGACTCGTCCGCAACAGGGAAATCACATAAATGAACGCTCTCCGGTGCATTTGCATCGATGCTGCAAACCAGATTGCGATAAATCTGCTCTGTCATAAAAGGAATCATAGGCGCTGCAACCTTAGAGATGGTTACAAGGGCTGTGTAAAGTGTCATGTATGCATTGATTTTATCCTGCTCCATACCCTTTGCCCAGAAACGCTCACGACCGCGACGCACGTACCAGTTACTCATTTCATCCACGAACTCCTGAAGTGCTCTTGCAGCTTCGGGAATGCGGTAATTCGCCAAGTCGTCATCCACTTCCTTGATTACGGAATTCATCTTGGAGAGAAGCCACTTGTCCATAACCGGTAACTTATCGTATTCCAATGTATATTTGGTTGCATCAAAATTGTCAATGTTCGCATACAGAACGAAGAATGCGTAGGTATTCCAAAGAGTACCCATAAACTTACGCTGGCCTTCCTGCACTGCCTTGCCGTGGAAACGGTTGGGTAACCAGGGAGCAGAGTTAATGTAGAAATACCAACGGATGGCATCTGCGCCGTAAGTCTCCAATGCGTCAAAAGGATCTACCGCATTACCCTTAGACTTACTCATCTTCTGTCCGTTTTCATCCTGTACGTGGCCCAAAACGATTACGTTCTCGTAAGGTGCCTTATTAAATAAAAGTGTAGATTCTGCTAAAAGTGAGTAGAACCATCCTCTTGTCTGGTCAACTGCCTCGGAAATAAACTGAGCCGGGAACTGTGCCTCGAACTTATCCTTGTTTTCAAACGGATAGTGGTGCTGTGCAAAAGGCATCGCACCCGAGTCAAACCAACAGTCAATTACTTCAGAAACACGCTTCATGGTTCCGCCGCACTTCTCACAAGGGAAGGTCACTTCATCAATGAAGGGTCTGTGTAATTCCACGCCGCCTTCCGGATAATTGTTGCTCAATGACTTCAATTCCTCGCGGCTTCCGATGGAGTGCATATGTCCGCATTCACTACATTCCCAAATGTTAAGCGGTGTACCCCAGTAACGGTTACGTGAAATACCCCAATCCTGGATATTTTCCAACCAGTCACCGAAACGTCCCTTACCGATAGACTCGGGAATCCAGTTAATGGTGTTGTTATTACGGATTAAATCCTCTTTTACGGCGGTCATCTTGATAAACCAAGACTCACGAGCGTAATAAATCAACGGAGTATCACATCTCCAGCAGTGAGGATAGCTATGTTCAAATTTCGGTGCATCATAAAGAAGACCGTTCTTTTCAAGTTCAACAAGTACGTGCTTATCCGCATCCTTACAGAAGGTTCCTGCCCAAGGTGTTTCCTTGGTCATTTCACCCTTAGAGTCTACAAGCTGTACGAAAGGTAAGTCATAGTTACGTCCTACGTTAGCATCGTCTTCACCGAATGCAGGTGCAATATGAACCACACCGGTACCGTCTGTCAATGTAACGTAATTGTCACAGGTTACAAAGTATGCCTTCTTATTCTGCTTTGCACAGATTTCTACCGCATGGTCGAACAAAGGCTCATATTCCTTGTATTCTAAATCTTTACCGATGTATGTTTCCAAAATTTCATAAGCAGGTTTGCCTTCTTCTGCCAGTCTTCCGAGAACGGTGTCAAGAAGGGCTTTGGCCATATAGTACACGTTGCCGTCAGCTGCTTTTACCTTACAATATTCTTCGTTAGGATTTACACAAAGTGCCACGTTGGAGGGCAAAGTCCAAGGTGTGGTTGTCCATGCCAGGATATACGCATCCTCACCTTTTACCTTGAAACGAGCAATGGCGGAACGTTCTTTGACATCCTTATAACCCTGTGCTACCTCGTGAGAAGAAAGGGAAGTTCCGCAACGGGGGCAGTAGGGCACGATTTTAAAACCTTTGTATAAAAGGCCCTTATTCCAGATTTCCTTCAATGCCCACCATTCAGACTCGATAAAGTCATCGTGGTATGTTACATAAGGATCATCCATGTCAGCCCAGAATCCAACGGTGCCGGAGAAATCCTCCCACATTCCTTTGTATTTCCAAACGCTTTCCTTACACTTGCCGATAAAAGGCTCCAGACCATATTCTTCAATCTGTTCCTTACCGTCAAGACCAAGGAGCTTTTCTACTTCAATTTCAACAGGAAGTCCATGAGTATCCCAGCCTGCCTTACGGGGAACCATATAACCCTTCATGGTTCTGTAGCGGGGAATCATGTCCTTGATAACACGTGTTAAAACGTGGCCGATGTGAGGCTTTCCGTTTGCGGTAGGCGGTCCGTCATAAAAGGTATAGGTTTCGCCTTCCTTACGGTTTTCCATACTTTTACGGAAAATATCCTGCTCTTTCCAGAAGTTCTCTACTTCTTTTTCACGCTGTACGAAATTCAAATCCGTTGCAACTTTGTTGTACATGACATGTACTCCTTTCTATCATAAAAGCCCAAAAATGGGCGCAACTATCCCAAGGATAGACGCAGTCCAAACCTATTTTAGCCTTGATAGGTGGGGTTGTCAAGATAAAACAATAGAAAAGGGAGTCCCATGACTCCCCTTAATGTTACGATTTGTATTACTGATATGTAGCAAGCTGGCTCTCAAGTTTCTTAATCTGTTCTTTTAAAAGCAAAATGATTTGCTCCGATTCTGCTCTGCCGCGCTGTATTCCTTGTTGCATTCCTTGTTGCATTCCTTTTTCTCTGCCCTCTTCCAAACCAAGTCGCAAACCTTCTTCCTTTCCAAGCCTCAGACCTTCCTCTCTTGCATCCTCCAAAGCCTCTTCATGCTGTATCTGCAGGATTCTCTCAGTATCATATCTCTCCCAACACATCTCTTCCAACTCCTTTCCATACTCTTGTAAAAACTCCACAAGAATGCCCGCTTTTAAGCATTCTTCGATTGCCCTCACCATTGCTTCATGCATATCCATGGTTTCGCTATTTCTTTTTACCACTTCTACAAACTGCGCATATTCCCTTAGAATTTCGCACTTTTCAAATAATGTCTCATTAAATCCCGGATTGATATTCAAAACCGTAGCCGTCCACTCAAATCCCTTGCTTTCGTCCGGCACCTGAAAAGCATCTGACAGTTTTAATTCCAATCTATCCTCATTCATATCTTCCACCGGTCCATTATAAAACACCATATACTTAGGTGTAGGAATTCGAATGAGCTTCTTATGATACAGATTGTCCATAGAAACAAGTTTCCGATACAAATCCGCCAGATAAAATAATCCTCTAAGGGGCATATTGTAACTGAATGTACTCTGATGTTCATACAGGTTCAACGCACCATCAAACAAAAACGACACATCGTTCTTCATCTCAATAAAAAGTACATCCTCCAACAACTTAAATTGCAAGTCTTCCTCATTGGTATAATTACTTTGATTCACCGCATTGTACAGACTTAAGGCATATTCCTTCTTCTTGGTAAAAAGGTAAATAAAAAGATTATTCTTGTACTGCCGGTCGACTGAGGATTGTATCAATCACATCTTCCTTTCTTTACGCAGGAAGACAATACAGCCGTCCGTTTCATTCCCGTCTTCCTGCTTATTATAAAAAATTGAAAAAGCAAGAATTCATACAGAAATGTTATAAAAATAGAATTAAGATAAATAGACTAAAAAAGATTTCTTAGAATTGCATTGCTTGTATTTGTGTCCATCATAACAAGCAGATATAGTGAAGTCAATATCGGTAAAATGCACAACTACTTTGAAAAACACCATATAAAAAAGTCCTGTAACACGTGTGGTTACAAGACTTTTAAATGTCAAAAATAATTTGGCTTACTATAAATTTTTTAATTATTATTCTATCGCATTTTGATATGTAGCATATGGATTTTCCATTGTAGGGCCATAAAAACACGCATACGCAAAATTAACAGCTACCTGTTCACCACTAGTTGAATATTCAGAATCCGTCATATCAGCTAATCTCATTTGTGCATCAACATCATATTGAGCTGTTAAAAGTGAATCTTCATCAAAAGATACTGCAAATTCTTTATCACTATCATTTAACATAACATCTACTAATGTTATTCTATTTGCATATTCTTGATCTGGCGAAATACTATTTACTGTACCATTATAATATTTTATGGTATCACCTATAGAAAGAGCATTATCCCTAGCACATTCATCATATAAAGTAGCCAATTCATCCATTGTATATCCATATGTATTTAATATAGTATCTAAATCTTCTGCTTTAATGTAATCTAAGTTAGCTGCTATTACTAACGCTTTAATATGTTCCGGATCATTATACTGATATTTAGCAGTTAAGTCATCAATTAATGCCATAACTGCTTCTGCTGAATAATCAACCTCTTCGGTAAATTCTTCTACCACTTCTTCAGACGAAATATCCTCACTTATTTCTGATGAATTTTCACTCGCCCCTTCAGACACTATATCATTGCTAACATTCTCCGCTTCGCTTGAGCAACCTATTAACACAGCTATACTCATTAGAATTACAAGCATTATCATACCTATTTTCTTCATTGGTTTTCCCTCTCTTTCACATACGAAATTTTGTGAAAACCATTATATATATATATTGGGGATGTCAAGATTATTTCACAATTTAAATAACAATAATTACATAAAATATAAAAGCGGAGAGTCTTACGACTCCCCGCACACCATTCTCTCCAGCTCCTCTATACTCTCCGCCTCGTTAATCCTTCGTCTCAATGCCGCCGAATTATGATAACCGCTGGTATACCATGCCACATGCTGACGCATCTCCCGGACAGCGGTGTATTCACCCTTGCATTCCACAAGCATTTTACTATGGCGCAGAATCATTTGCTGCATCTCATCCAAAGAAGGTTTCCCGATCACTTCACCGGTCTCAAAATATTTTATAATGTTCTGAAAAATCCAAGGATTTCCTCTGGCCGCACGGCCAACCATCACGCCGTCACAGCCGGTCTCTTTCATCATCCGCTCTGCGGAAGGTCCGTCCACAACGTCCCCGTTACCGATCACCGGAATGGATAAGGCATCTTTGACACGGGCGATAATCTCCCAGTCTGCCGTTCCGGAATAAAACTGCTGTCTGGTGCGCCCATGTACTGCCACCGCTGCCGCCCCGCTTTCCTGGGCAATGCGGGCAATCTCTACCGCGTTGATGTTTTCTTCATCAAAGCCGGCACGCACTTTTACCGTAAGGGGCTTACTTATGGCTCCTGCCACTGCCTCCACAATCTGCCCCACAAGAAGGGGATTTTTCATCAGGGCACTACCTTCACCGTTATTTACTACCTTCGGCACGGGACACCCCATGTTGATATCCATAATTTGAAACGGTAATTCTTCGATACGTTTGGCAGCCTCTGCCATAACATCGGGTTCTGAGCCAAACAACTGCAAGGACACGCAGGTTTCCCGCGGATCAATCTTCATCATATCCCAGGTTGCCTTATTGTTATAAGTAATTGCCTTGGCGCTGACCATCTCCATACAATTCATACCGGCGCCCATCTCACTGCATAAAACACGAAATGGCAGGTCTGTTACTCCTGCCATGGGTGCCAAGATAAAAGGATTATTTAAGTTTACATCTCCAATCCTTAAGGTGTTCACCTAATTCTTTCCTCCGCTCTTTTGATTCTTTTCATAAATCAGGCGTAAACCTTCTAACGTAAGCTGCCTGTCATATACATCAATTGCTTTGGTTTCGTCACTGATAATGCTTCCCAAACCGCCGGTTGCAACAACTTTCAAATTAGAAAGTCCGCTTTCTTCTTTTACCTTCTTGATGATATATTCGGTCTGGCCAATCTGGCCGTATACAAGACCGGCCTGCATACTGCTGATGGTCTCCTGGGCTAAAATCGATGCCGGTTTCTTAATTTCAATTTTGGGCAATTTCGCAGTATCTTCCCAAAGAGCTCTGGCCGAAATCTTAATGCCGGGCGCCGTGATACCTGCTGCAAAAGAACCATCCTCGGTTACCAAGTCGTAGGTTGTTGCAGTACCAAAATCCAACACCAATACAGGGCCACCATATTTCTCATATGCAGCCACCGCATCTACAATACGGTCCGCACCCACTTCACGGGGATTCTCGGTGATGATTTTGATGCCGGTTTTGATTCCCGGGCCTACAATCAAAGGCTTAGTTTCGATATAGCGCTCAATCGCCCCCACCAACGCATGCATTACGTTAGGAACAACGCTGGCAATAATGGCGCCTTCGATTTTCTTTTTATCAATGTTGTTTAACTTCAGCAAATCACAAATTGCCATACCAAACTCATCTGAAGTTCTCTCAAGCTTGGACATTAATTTGAATTTGACGAGGAGTTCCTCTCCGTCATATACGCCGAAATTCGTATTTGTATTTCCTACATCCACAACCAGAAGCATATTGTTACCTCTTTCTTTTACCTACTCTTCTACTTCTTTCAGTAATTCCTCAATGGACTCCCCCTGCACAAATACACGATGATAAATCTTTAAAGATTCAAAAAAGTCCTGACGGTTTCTTCTTATTTCCTGCACCAGAAGTCCACTGGAAATCTCATCATAGTAAATGTCGGTTTCTTCCGCCACGGTTTCCAGAGAAAGACTTCCATCCTCCTCAAACACCATAGTAAAAACGCCGCCTACTTCTTCGGTAAAAAGCACACAGATAATCTGAAGCTCATCTTTTACCGCTTGCGGAAGCTTAGCAAACTGTTCATTCAAATAATATTTCTGCTCATAAGCATTGGCGCCGCAAAGCACCACTCTTTTATCACTCATTCTCAAACGCTCCCAGTGTTGCCGCCATCATAGCTTTGATGGTGTGCATTCTGTTTTCGGCCTCTTCAAATACTCTTGAATAAGAAGACTCGAATACTTCGTCGGTTACTTCCAACTCGCTTAAGCCATACTTTTCACCAATCTGCTTACCTATAGTTGTTTTATGGTCATGATAAGAAGGCAAACAATGTAAAAAGATTGCATTCTCACCGGCATTCTTCATCACATCCATGGTTACACGGTAAGGTGTCAAATCCTTAATACGTTCCACCCACACATTATCGGGCTCGCCCATAGATACCCAAACGTCAGTGTAAATGACATCTACATCCTTGGTGCCCTCTTCCACATCCTCGGTAAAACGCAAGGTTGCTCCGCTTTCCTTGGCATACTCTTCGCACTGCTTAATCAACGCTTCGTCCGGAAAATATCTCTTCGGCGCACATGCTGTAAAATGCATACCCATCTTCGCACAGGCAATCATAAGAGAGTTACCCATATTGTAGCGAGCATCACCCATATAAGTTAACTTCACGCCTTTTAAGCGGCCGAGCTGTTCCTGAATGGTAAGCATATCCGCAAGCATCTGTGTGGGGTGGTATTCGTTGGTCAAACCGTTCCATACGGGTACGTCTGAACATTTTGCCAGCTCTTCCACAATAGACTGTCCATATCCGCGGTATTCAATACCGTCATACATACGGCTAAGCACTCGTGCAGTGTCCGCAATACTTTCCTTCTTGCCAATCTGGCTTACGGAAGGATCCAAATATGTAACACCCATACCAAGGTCGAACGCAGCTACTTCAAAAGAGCATCTGGTTCTGGTACTGGTCTTTTCAAAAATCAAAACAATATTTTTTCCGCGAAGGACGTCCATAGGAACGCCCTTCTTCTTTTTCTCTTTTAAATCCGCGGATAACTTAAGAAAATATTCAATTTCTTCCGCTGTAAAATCTTTTAAGGTTAAAAAATCGCGACCTTTTAACTGCACGCTCATTTTGAACTCCTCCTACTTATCTAAAACTTCCTTCACACTTGTTGCAAGACCTGCAATACTCTGAATTTCAGAAGGGATAATAATCTTGGTAGCCTGACCGTTAGCTGCTGCAGTAAATGCTTCCAGGCTCTTAATCTTAAGCACTGCTTCATCTGCGCCTGCTTCACGAATCATACGGATACCTTCTGCATTCGCCTGCTGTACCTTAAGAATAGCCTCAGCCTGACCTTCCGCTTCCTTAATCTTCTTCTCTTTCTCGGCTTCCGCACGAAGAATTGCAGATTCTTTCTCAGCTTCTGCAGTAAGAATTGCTGCAGCTTTCTTACCTTCTGCTTCAAGAATAGCTGCCTTCTTCTCACCTTCAGCCTTGGTTACGGCTTCACGACGTTCACGTTCTGCCTTCATCTGCTTCTCCATCGCATCCTGAATTGCTGCGGGAGGCATAATATTCTTTAACTCAACACGGTTTACCTTAATACCCCAGGGATCGGTAGCAACGTCCAAAGATGCACGCATCTTAGTGTTGATAATTTCACGTGAAGTAAGCGTCTGGTCAAGTTCCATTTCACCGATGATGTTACGCAATGTAGTTGCTGTTAAATTTTCAATCGCCATAAGGGGATTTTCTACACCGTATACAAACAACTTTGGATCTGTAATCTGATAAAATACTACGGTATCAATACGCATGGTAACGTTATCTCTTGTAATAACGGGCTGGGGAGGAAAATCCACAACCTGCTCTTTTAAAATTACTCTCTTGGCAATTCTGTCAATAATGGGGAACTTAAAATGAAAACCTACTGACCAGGTTCCCTGATAAGCACCAAGACGTTCCACTACATAGGCCTGCGCCTGGGGAACAATCTTAAAACAAGAAAGTGCCACTGTAACCAATACAATTAAAACCACAACTAATAAGCACAATAATGCGCCTAAACCTTCTGCTGCCAAAAACATTCCATTCATCCTTTTACCCTCTTTTCTTTTTATTTATACTGAAATATTTCTTTCTCGTCTGCGTCGTGTTCCTGGGGACACTTCACAAGAATCAGTTTTACGCCCTCAATAGCATGTACCAGCGCGAACTCACCCTTCATAAAAGTTACACTGTCCTCTTTCGCACGTGCCGTCCACTCCAGACCGGAAGCTACTGCCACGCCGGTCGCACGGATATTATCCACATCTTCCGTTATCATTACCTTTTTGCCAATCAAATCCTCGGAATTAGTCTTCTGTATTTTATCCGAAAAATACTTCTTGGCAATTGGCTTCGTAAAAATGAGTGTAACTGCCGAAACCACAACAAAGGCAATCAACTGCAACCACCAGGGTCCTCCAAACACCGCCACAATCGCAGCAAACAACGCACCGATTGCAAACCAAATGCAAACAAGACCTAAGGTTGCCACTTCCACTACCACTAAGGCAATCATCAAAACCAGCCATATTACAGCCATAATCAGTGACATTTTTGCACCTCCTTTGCAAATTACTTTCATCATACAACAAAGTATTTTAAGACGCAAGCAAAAGAGTTTGAGCAAACTTAACCCCGAATATAAAAAAGTTCTTTTTCCAATGCATCCTCTGCTTAAGAAAAAAGAACTTTTATCCTTATTGTAAAATTAGTAAAATACGTGGTCGCCTAAAACATAGCCGGTCTTATTACCTGCACGTCTGAAATACAACGCATCGCCTACGGTTGTTTCGCCTGACAACGCAGCTCTTGCAGCTTGAATACATTCATCATCCACACCTGCTGCCAACCTTGCCGCAACCTTACCGTTACCCGCCGGAGTAAACTGTCCGGGCGAAAAGATAACTTCTGAAATGGTATTGGGGAAACGTGCGCTCTTAACACGGTTACATACAACCGCACCTACAGCCACCTTACCATCATAACTCTGGTTTCCGGCTTCACAGTGAATCAACGCCGCAAGAAGCATTACTTCTTCTTCCGAACCGGGAATCGCACCCAGATTCGTGGTCAACTGCGCCTTCTCCAATGCAAGCAGATATTCACGTTCCTTGATCTGCTCCATTGTTTCGCCATCTTCAATAAAAAATTCAGTACTTACAAATTCACTGGAAACATAACCTGTGTACTTACCGTACTCGATAGCCACCCAGCCATCCAGCTCTTCTACTACCTCATACTGACTGTCAATTTCCAAAAGTCCGTATACACCGGCATCCTGAGAGGGTTCCTTACGAACTCGCAATGCCTCTGTTTCTACGGTTGCAATGGTAACTCCTACTTCATGAGCATATTCCCACGCTTCGTCACCGAATAAAAGATAATCGTTGCTTACCCAGCCAATCAATTCCCCAGATTGTAACTTGGTCCAACCGTCTCCGCGTTCCAAAATGGTTCCGCCGCAATCCTCGTAAAGTAATCCTACTTTCTCAGATTCGCTGTTTGCTTCTGCACGAACGTTTACGGATTTGTCCACATTGGCCATAACCAATTTGTTTCTTTCCTCAACTTCTTCCTGTGCTTCTTCTACTTTGTCCTGAAAGGACACATCTTCCGAAAGAATGTCTGCCTCTACAACTTGAGATGCACCTGCGTTCAAATCGAAATTACGATCTGCCTCAGTTGCACGCACGGTTAATGCTGACAAATCCCAGGCAAAAACTGCAAGAATCGCTGCCAGGAATAAGCACAAACCACGCTTGTGTGCGTTGGTATTCATAATCTTCCTCCATATTTTTCCACAAATGTTACAACTTTGTTACGTTCACTCATATTAGCAAAGAAACGTTTTTTTGTCAAATTTTCATCATTATTTTATGAAAAAAGCACGTTTTTATGCATAAAAACGCGCTTTCTTTGTTAAATATTCTATAACTTTCTTTCTGAATTTTGTGTTTGATGCCGGTCTTAAATCTGCGATTATTTCATATTTTTGTAATATTTACAGACTCTTAGACTTATCAATACATGCCTCGATTGCATCAATAACTGCTCCACGGAAATTCTTTTCTTCCAAAACTTTTACAGCCTGAATGGTTGTACCGCCGGGGGAACAAACCATATCTTTTAACTCGCCGGGATGCTTTCCTGTCTCAATCACCATCTTGGCACTGCCCATTACAGCCTGGGCTGCAAATTCATATGCCTTGCCTCTGGGCATACCTGCTGCCACTGCCGCATCTGCCATTGCTTCGATAAACATAAAAACGTAAGCCGGCGCACTGCCGCTGACGCCTACAACCGCGTCCATCTGGCTTTCGGGCACTTCGATAGCACGACCAAAGCTTTTGAGAAGCTTCATTACCTTCGTCATATCTTCATCGGTTACGTATTCGTTCTTACAGCAACCGGTACAGCCTTCGCCAACCAGCGCAGGAGTATTAGGCATACATCTTACCACTTTTACCTTGCGTCCGAGATTCTCCTCAAAATATTGTAATGTTTTACCGGGGGCAATGGATACCACGATACAGTCCTTGCGCACATCATCCTTAAATGTACGAAGTGCTTCATCCATAAACTGGGGCTTTACCGCAAGGAAAAGAATGTCTGCCTCTTCCGCTACCGTAGAATTGCTGGTGCCTGTGTTAATCAAATAGGTAAGCGCCGCCTCGTCAGCCGCCGCAGTGGAAATATCCGAACCATAAATATCCTTCGGCTCCACGCCTGCCTTGGAAATAATTCCGCCGATGATAGCCCTTGCCATATTACCCAATCCAATAAAACCGATTTTCATACTTTTATCCTTTCCGCACATTCATCCGCTTATTCACGTTGATTATGCTTCGAAAATTTATGACTGTTTCAAATTCTTTACACTCTAATTATATCTTCTTCCGATGTTAAAACAATACCCCAAAAAGAATTATTCTTATAAAAATTAGCTAAGATTCGCCTAAATTCGAGCTATTCCACATTTCTGCGCTGTCTGTAGGCTTCATACATAAGGACTGATGCTGCCACCGACGCATTCAAGGACTCTACCTTACCCTCCATAGGCAAATAACAACACTTACCTGCCTTGGCAATTGTCTCAGGGCGTAGGCCGTTGCCTTCATTGCCTATTACAAAAGCACTTCCTTCTATATAAGAATAAGAATCATAAATCCCTCTGGAATCCAAAGCCGCCGCATATATGTTTATACTTTTTTCCTTCAGTTCATCAATTACACTACACATATCTTCCGTATAAAAGTGCGGCACCCTGTAAACCGAGCCCATAGTAGAACGAATCACTTTCGGATTGTAAATGTCCACGCAATCCTTACTCATAATAATGCCCGTTACGCCTGCGCCTTCCGCCGTTCGAAGAATTGTTCCTAAATTGCCGGGATCCTGCAGATTCTCTAACAAGACAAACAACGGCTTGTCTGTCGCCTTTAACAAATCCTCAAGTTTTGCTTCTTTTATGGCAATGACACATAAAATCCCCTGAGGAGTTACCGTATCGGACATTTTTTTATATACATCATCGGAAACCACTTCGTAAGGCATCTTTTTCAAGCGCTCTTTGCACGCCTTTTCCAATTCCCCGTCTTTCTTTAAAAAGCTTTCGGATACATAGACCTCGCAAAGTCTGTCTGCAGGGGCTTCGAGAAACATTTTACACCCTTCCGCAAGAAACTTCTGCTCCTTTTTACGAAGTTTCGCCTTCTCACGCAGGGTGCATACCCATTTAATTTTTCCGTTGGATGCTGATGTAATCATACTGTAATACTCCTAACTTTGTGTAATGCAATCGCGGTTTTTTCTTATATAATCATAAAAACTCTGAAGCAATATACCGCCCACAACAGATAGGCTACCGCATCAATCACCACGCCAAGCCAAAGCATACCCAGCCATTGGGTCCCTTCTATGGGCTTCCATTCTTCGATTATAAGACCAAGTATGCCGGCACAAATGGCCGTAACAAACCAAATCACCATCATGGCGATATTCTGATTATAGTCTGCCTTCTTATTCAATACTGAAAACAAGCCGTAGCAAGCCGCTGCTACAATACAGCTGATCATTCCTGCGGTTACATTACCCGTTGCAGTGCTTCCGCCTCCGGTGGATAAAATGATAATACCAAAAAAAGAACAAAACATGGCAAGGGCTTTTGCCACAGTCATTTTTTCTTTTAAAATAATTGACGAAAAAATCACAAGCATAATCGGCCAAAGGTAATTTAATATGCATGCCTCTTGCGAAGAAAGTTGCTTCAATCCGTAATAATATAATGCGGAATACATAAATAGTCCTAAGAATCCAAGTCCTGCCATTATCCCATAATCTTTTAGGGAATACTTTTTTAACTCACGGATTGAGCCATTTATGATATTGAATACCAACAAAAAGACAAATGAAAATATGCTGCTTACCGCCAGCGTTTCCAAATTCGGAATATCAGCTAAGAGCATTTTGGCAACAGCCGCCAATGTTGACCATATAAAAACAGTCACTAACGCATATATGTAATTCTTTTTCATGAATTTTACTCTCGTCTAAAAAGTTTCTTCTCCCCCAAACAAAAAGGCGGAATGTCAACACACTCCGCCCCCAAATTTACTGTGATAACTGTCTGCTTACCAGAAATTCGTATTCCGGAATGTCCTTGGTCATAGCAAGCGCTTCATCAATATCAAAATCCGTAAACTGACCGTTTCTGTATCCTACCACGCGGTTTGTCTTACCTTCGCAGAGAATGTCTGCCGCATAAGCACCCATAATAGATGCATAAAATCTATCCTTACAGGTCGGTGAACCGCCACGCTGCATGTAACCTAAAATGGTTGCACGTGTCTCAATACCGGTAGCCGCTTCGATACGTCTTGCCATAGAGGTAGAGTGACCGATACCTTCCGCATTGATGATAATATGATGCTTCTTACCTTTTTTACGGTTCTGGATAATGTTATTAATGATATTCTGCTCGTTATAATCGTATTTCTCAGGAATTAAAATATCCTCCGCACCATTGGCAACACCGCACCAAAGCGCAATGTAACCTGCGTTACGTCCCATAACTTCGATAATACTGCATCTTTCATGAGAAGATGAAGTATCACGCACCTTGTCAATTGCCTGCATTGCAGTATTGATGGCAGTATCGAAACCGATAGTGTAATCGGTGCACGCAATATCAAGGTCGATGGTTCCGGGAATACCTACGGTATTAATGCCCTGCTTTGAAAGCGCAAGCGCACCGCGGTAAGAACCGTCACCGCCGATTACCACGATACCGTCGATGCCGTGCTTACGACAAATCTCGGCACCCATTTTCTGACCTTCTTCTGTTACGAATTCAGAACAACGTGCAGTACCAAGAATAGTGCCGCCCTTCTGAATGGTATCGGAAACTGAGGACTTGTTCATATCGATAATCTCTTCTGCCAAAAGTCCCTGGTAACCTCTTTTTATACCTTTAACGGCAACGCCGTTCTGGATTGCTTTACGTACTACGGCACGAATCGCCGCATTCATACCCGGCGCATCTCCGCCGCTGGTTAAAACTCCGATGGTTTTGATTGTATCAGACATATCTGCCTCCTGTTACAACATTTACTGACGGAAATACTCATCTCTTACTTCATTAGAAGCGTTATTCCCACGCTTTCTCACATTCCGTCCACAATATCATAATCTAATTCTTTGTGGTTTTCAATCTTTTTATGACAAAGAAACTCGATTTTATTGCACTACAATACTGTCATCGCCCAATTTTTCTTTTAACAGGTCCAAAAGAACGCCTTCCGCATTTACCGTCATACTACGGCCTAAAGATTTCATCTGCTTCTCTTCTGCCAGATAAATCACAACCTCGTCCTTACCGTCGGAATCCGCCAGCAACTGACGAATTTCCACTTCCAAGGCGTCATGCTCTTCCTTGTTTCGAAGTTTTATCCACAATTTACGGGGCTTATCCGAGAAACTTTCCACTGTTTCACAGATTAATTTCGCATCTTTTTCATCTTCAATCTGTACACGGCCGGATAAAAACACCTTCGCATCCTCAGCCACCTTGGTCGAAAAACGCTCAAATGCCTTCGGGAACATAATCACTTCCACGCTGCCCACCAAATCTTCCAGGGTCACATAGGCCATCATCTGGTTGTTCTTGGTGTATTTTACTCTTTTTTCCGTAATCATACCGCCGATGGTAACGCGTTCATTTTCACGCACCTTAATGCTTTCTTCGTCTGTCAGGCCGCCGTCCTTCTCACCTTCGCCGCTTTCTTCACGATAAAAGTCAGTAGTAATATTGGTGGCATACTTCTTAAGAAGCGACTGATACGACTCCAGCGGATGTCCGCTGATGTAAACGCCCAGCACTTCCTTTTCGAAGGTAAGCAAAAGTTCTTTATTAAACTCGCCGACGTTTGGCAACGTAATCTCGAAGCTTTCCTTTTCATCATCGCCAGCCAAATCAAACAGGGTCACCTGGCCCGCCATACTGTTCTTCTTATCCTTATGGACGCGGTCCATGGCCTGCACGTAAACGCTTAAGAACTGCTTTCTCGTACCGCCCAGACTGTCAAAGGCTCCCGCCTTGATAAAATTCTCCACCGCACGCTTGTTTACTTCACCGTCTGCCATACGCACGATAAAATCATTGATATTTGTAAAAGGTCCTCTGACCTTACGTTCTTCCACGATGGCTTCAATCACAGGGCGTCCCACGTTTTTAATCGCAGTAAGCGCGTAACGGATAGCATTGTCGGATACCGAGAACCCAACCTCGCCCTCATTAATATCAGGGGGCAGAATCTTAATGCCCATTTCTTTGGCTACCTGAATGTATTCCGAAACCTTGCCCGCGTTGCTGATTACGGAAGTAAGCAATGCTGCCATATACTCCACGGGATAGTAATATTTCAAAAACGCGGTCTGATAAGAAACTACCGCATAGGCTGCCGCGTGGGACTTGTTGAACGCATACTTAGCGAAGTCAATCATTTTATCATAAATCTGATTGCCTACGTCAGCACTGATGCCATTACCCACACAGCCGGGGATATTCAGCTCCTTGTTGCCGTATACGAAGTATTCTCGCTCTTTCTCCATGACCGCAGTCTTCTTCTTACTCATGGCACGGCGCACTTCATCACTTCGGCCAAGGGTATAACCGCCTAAATCACGCACAATCTGCATAACCTGTTCCTGATATACGATACAGCCGTAGGTAGGAGCAAGGATAGGCTCTAATTCCGGACAAAGATAAGTAATCGCCTCGGGACTATTTTTACCGCCAATATACTGAGGGATAAAATCCATAGGTCCCGGTCGATACAAAGAAATTCCCGCAATAATATCTTCCAGACTCTGGGGCTTAAGTTCCTTCATGAAGCTCTTCATACCGCCGCTTTCCAGCTGGAACACACCATCACATTTGCCGGTACCGATATAGTCCAAAACTTTTTTATCATTATAATCAATGTCTTCCATCACCAAGTGAACACCCTTGGTTCTCTCGATGGTACGGAGAGCATTCTGAATCACCGTTAAGTTACGAAGGCCCAGGAAGTCCATCTTAAGAAGGCCCAGTTCTTCCAGGGTTGTCATGGTGTACTGGGTTGTAATGGCGCCATCACCGCCGCGGCTTAAGGGCACGAAATCATCCGCTGAACGGGGACAAATCAATACACCCGCCGCATGCATGGACGTATTTCTGGGAAGACCTTCCAAACGCATGCTCATATCGATGAGATGGTGAATCTGTAAGTCATTTTCATATTTTTCCTTCAGCTCCGGATTCATTTCCAAAGCTTTTTGAATTGTAATATTAAGTTCCTGGGGAATCATTTTGGCAATGGTATCCGCCAGAGCATAAGGCAAGTCCATAACGCGGGCCACATCGCGAATGGCATTTCTTGCTGCCATGGTACCGAAGGTAACAATCTGTACCACCTTCTCGGCACCGTATTTCCGGCCTACGTAATCGATAACTTCCTGACGTCTTTCCACACAGAAGTCGATATCGATATCGGGCATGGAGATACGTTCCGGATTCAAGAAACGCTCAAACAGTAACTGATAATTTATGGGGTCGATATTCGTAATATGCAGACAGTAGGAAACGATACTACCCGCCGCACTGCCTCGGCCGGGACCAACCATAATGTCATTCGCCTTGGCATAGTTGATAAAATCCCATACAATCAGGAAGTAATCTACATAGCCCATCTGCTCAATGACCTGAAGCTCATACTTCATCCGCGCCATCAAGGTACCGTCATCATCGGGATAATGTTTCGCAAAACCGTCCTCACAAAGCTTATGAAGATAAGAAACGGAAGTATATCCTTCCGGCACTTCGTAATGGGGCAACTTAGTCTCGTGGAAACGGATTTCCACGTTGCAACGCTCCGCAATCTTCGCCGTATTATCCAACGCCTCCTGTGCATAAGGGAACAAAGCCCGCATTTCTTCTTCGGACTTCACGTAATACTGACCGCCGTCATAGCGCATACGGTCCTCGTCGGTAACTTTTTTACCGGTCTGAATACATAATAAAAGGTCATGTGCCTCCACGTCGTCTTCATAAGTGTAATGCACGTCGTTGGTGGCAACCAAAGGAATGTTTAACTCCTTGCTCATCTTCATAAGGGCTGTGTTAACGGTAGCCTGCTCCGCCATACCGTGGTCCTGAAGCTCCAAGAAATAATTACCTTCGCCAAAGCAGTCCAGATACTTTAACGCCTGCTTCTTGGCCTCTTCATAAAGCCCCTTCATAATATATCGCTGGACCTCGCCTGCAAGACAGGCCGACAGCGCAATAATACCCTCGTGGTACTCGCGCAAGACTTCCATATCCACACGGGGCTTATAATAATATCCTTCCGTAAAACCTTTGGACACAATCTTCATCAGATTCTGATAGCCCAAATCATTCTCGGCAAGCAAAACCAGGTGGTAATATCTGTCCTCACCACCTGTTAACTCTTTATCAAAACGGGAGTTGGGCGCCACATACACCTCACATCCCATAATCGGCTTAATGCCCTGGGCCTTCGCCTCTTTATAAAAGTCGATACAGCCGTACATTACGCCGTGGTCGGTAATGGCAGCACTGGTCATCCCCAGTTCTTTTACCCGCTTGACATATTCTTTTATCTTGTTGGAACCGTCCAAAAGACTATATTCCGTATGCACATGCAAATGTGTAAATGCCATGGCTGTTACTCCTTTTGTTTTGTATATTAGTACAAACGTACCAATCCGATTACATCTCGCTAATAATTTTTATGATCGCAATAATAAAACCAATTAACGCACTAGCCCCGGAAATAATTATTATAAGTACTTGTTCGCTCTTTAAAAATTCCTTCGTTTTCTCTTTTTGTTTCCTGACAGCCAGTTGCTCGACAATCGGCAATCTTGCCCGGCAACTCTCTGCCCTTTGGTCCGCATCCAGATATCCCGGCACTGATTCAAAAAACGCAATCGCCTTCTTCAAATCCTCCGGATTGTCCGACTGTGCCAGTTTAAAATGCTCATTATACTTTTCCCTGCGCTCCCTGTTATCAAGCTGCGAAAGCTTATCCCAAACTGTTTTATAATATTTCGGGGCATCCTTATAGCCTTTTAATTTCCGAAATGCCACTTCGCATTTACTGTAATCATCATAGCGCTGGGCACGATTATACAATTCAATTGCCGCATTATAATTAGTCTCAATATTCTCCGGCAAAGCATTGTTCAGCCTTGTATTTAACATATCAATATAAAAGGTATCCCCGGATTGAATCTTCTCCAAAAGGTTGTCTTCCGTACCGGGCAGATTCCAGATTTCCATATCCTTGCCTTCAAAAATACCCATAATGGCAAGTTTTCTGCAAACGCGTGCTTCTGCGCATCGAGGATTACTTTTAATTATTTGAGTAGCGCACTCATCTACTACTTCCCAATCTCTTGCTTCCATACCTTCATACAATCGCCCCATCAAATCACCACGTAAAAAGCGATCTTCTTCTACCGAAAGGTCGTTATAAATTTTACGGATACCGCGAAGCATATCCTGCTGAAAGCCCAGTTCACCCAGATTAATCGCCTGCAAATGCTTAAATTCTTCCGGCAACTCGTAAGGATCCATATCCTTATAAGCAGGAATTAAAACCTTCTTCGCACCGCTTTTAATCATGGCAAGATAACGGCTCCACTCGTTCCGCACCCAGATGGCATTGAAATGCTCTTTCTTGGTACCTACTGCAATCATAATCTTCGCCGATTGCAGGGCCGCATAAATGTAGGGCTCGTAGGCGACGCCTATCTTATCATCCAGTGTAACTCTTGAGAAGAAAACTTTATAGCCTTCTTTGGTTAAAAGTTCGTAAATGTCTGTGGCAAGAACACTGTCTAAGGTTCTTCTGCCCTGTTCATCGGTCTCCTTGTAGCAGATAAAAATATCAAAAGCTTCTTCCCTCTCGGAAATTTCCAGAATCCCCCTCTGGATTGCACTAATTTCTTCTGCCTCCGCCCTGTAAATCGCCGCCTGCTCCTCATCGGCATATTGTAACGCCGCCTTATAATTTGCATTGTCAAAAACAGATACCGGTTGCATGCGGTTGATGGTGGGAATCCTCTTTGCGCCTGCGGTCTCTTCCACATATTCGATACCGAACTCGCATAAAAGTGCCAGCCAGTAGCACTCCGCGTCTGTGGAATCTTCGTTTAGAATCTCCTCATACAATGCAAGTGCTTTGTCGAACTCAAGATTACGACGATACTCATCCGCCTTCTCATAAAGTCCCGCAATTCTCTCACTGTCAGGACAGGGAAGGGTCTGCTTTGTTCCGCAATAGGCACAGGTTATAATTTTTTCTTTTCCGGCGGGTGTAAGCACACCGCCACACATTTTACATTTGTGGTTCATCTTTTTCCTTTTTTATAAACTTAATAAAAAACCCTGTTTCGAAATCTTTTCGTATATGTCAATTCCATATAAAAAAATTAAAATTACTAATTTAGCATATATAATATCGCAACCAAAATTATACCCAGCAATACAATCCCTACGGTAACGGGTACCTTTGATTTATCTACCATTTCTGATGCACGGGCGATTTTTAAGCGTCTCTCGCAACGGGCAATGTCTATCTCTTTTAAGAACGGCGAATCCGATTCCTTCATCAATCTCAACGCCGTTTCCACATCCGATGTTATTAACGAAGACGCTAACGTCATCATCTCATTATACTCTGCCTGTTCGCGTTTACGCAGTTCTTCCACGCGCTCTTTGGCAAGAATCCATAACTTCTTGGAATCGCGATACTCCTTAAGACTTCTTAGAACTTCCACACTGTCAATCAGTTCCTCGGAATATTTGGCCTTCTCATACTTTTCCTTACAATCCTGATAACGTTTCTCCGGCCATTCCGGCAATTCTGCCGCAAGCAGTTTTTTTAACTCTTTAACCTCTTCATCGCTTCCCTTGCTAAGAATCTCCAATATTGTTTTCTCAGGGGGACTCATTACCCAGGCACGACAGTCTCCTTCGTCGGAAATGTGCATTGCCGCCATTAACTTAGCAGTCTCTGCCTGAATGTTTCCGGGATTTTCCCGTAAAATTTTATCTGCCCAGCGCTCCGCATCTTCCCATTTTTTATCTTCCAGGAAAAGAATCATACGGTTCACCAAAGGCTCTACGTCAGACGTAACCTCCTTGGGTTCCACAGGCTTTATAATTTTTCGGATACCACGCACCAAATCCTGCTGGTATCCAAGTTCACCTAAATTAATTGCCTGCAAATGCGCAAACTCCTCGGGCAACGCATAAGGGTCCATATCCTTGTAGGCAGGAATTAAAACCTTCTTCGCACCGCTCTTAATCAAAGCAAGGTAACGGTTCCACTCATTTCGCACCCAAACCGCATTGTAGTGCTCCGGCTTCGTCCCCACCGCAATCATCACCTTGGAAGACTGCAGGGCCGCATAGATATAAGGCTCATATGCCACACCAAGCTTATCATCTAAAGTTACACGGGAGAAAAACACCTTGTAACCTTCTTTGGTCAGAAGTTCATAGATATCCGTGGCAAGAACGCTGTCCAAGGTCCTTCTGCCCTGGCCGTCGCCTTCTTTATAGCAGATAAAAATATCAAAGGGCTCTTCCTTCTCGGAAATCTCAAGAATTCCCCTCTGAATACCACTAATTTCCTCAGCTTCCTCCTTGTAAATCGCCGCCTGTTCTTCGTCAGCATACTGTAACGCCGCCTTGTAATTTGCATTGTCAAAAACAGACACCGGTTGCATGCGGTTGATGGTAGGAATTCTCTTGGTACCTGCCGCTTCTTCCACATATTCGATACCAAACTCGCATAAAAGTGCCAGCCAGTAGCACTCTGCGTCTGTGGAATCCTCGTTCAGAATCTCCTCATACAATGCCAGCGCCTTGTCAAATTCCAAGTTACGGCGATAAGAATCCGCCTTCTCATAAAGTCCCGCAATTCTCTCACTGTCAGGACAGGGAAGAGTCTGCTTTGTACCACAATACTCACAGGTTATGATTTTTTCGGTTCCGGCGGGTGTAAGCACACCGCCACACATTTTACATTTATGATTCATATTTTTATCCTTTTAAAAATAAACCCCTCTATACCTTTTCACACAATCTTATGAACAACTTTCAAGCAAATAAACTATGCAAATGATAAGAAGAAAAATAGCAGAAACACCCAGTTCGATCCATTGCATCGTTTTATTCCTCTGCTTACGAAAAGATTTAGCACCATATGCGTTCTGGTCCGCTAAACGATGCGCATTTTTGAAAATAGCATCTTCTTCTCTCTGCTTCTCATTCTCAAGCCGGTCTATCTTGGTTTTACACTGTGCTGCCAAAGTTGAACAATCCTTGTATCCCGCATTATCCTGAAAGAAATTCCGGGCTCTTTTACACATATTGATGTCATTCTGATTCATCAAATCGCGGTTGAATCTATATAAATCCTCAAGTTTCTTCTCTTCAGCATCTTTTACTCTCTGCTTACATTCTTCCAATTTATCCTTGGAATCCATATAATCGCCCAGGCTTTCAAAAACCTTCTGACACTCCCGAAGAGGCTCAGGCATAATGGAATTCTCCATCTTCCAAACCGCATCCTTGTAGAGTTGTTCTCTGGCACCGGCTCCGCCTTCATCGGCTGCTCTCTCAATAAACGCCTTAATTTCCGCATCGCCAAAGCGGATAATTTTTTTATAATTTGCGTTCTGGTCAAATAACTGTCCGCAGGTCAGAAGTCCGTCTTTGGTGCTAACCTGCAAATCCACAAGTAATTTACCCAAGTAAGCTTCTGCATTCTGGGGTGCAACATTTAACACCTTCTCAAAGCATGCATTCGCGTCTTCCCAATTCTTGTCTTCCGCAAATAAAAATCCTCGCTCAAGCACCGCAGCAACATTAATGGACGCAGTAACTGCTGCAACACCAACCGCCGAATCGCCTTCCGCCATCAGCTTTCGGATACCGGAAATCATATCCTGCTGGAAGCCCAGCTCGCCCATATTAATGGCCTGAAGATGGGCAAATTCCATAGGCATATTGTAAGGGTCCATATCCTTATAGGCAGGAATCAAAGTCTTCTTCGCGCCGTTTTTAATCAAGGCAAGGTAACGGCTCCACTCGTTCTTTACCCATACCGCCTCGAAATGCTCAGGTTTGGTACCTACCGCAATCATTACCTTGGAAGACTGCAACGCTGCGAAAATATACGGCTCATAGGCCACACCGAACTTATCGTCCAAGGTCACGCGGGCATAAAAGACCTTATAACCTTCTTTCTGCAGAATCTCGTATAAATCCGCAGCCAATACGCTATCTAACGTTCTTCTGCCGTTTTCATCCGTCTCCTTGTAGCAGATAAAAATATCAAAAGGCTCCTCTTTCTTGGAAATTTCAAGAATCCCCTTCTGAATTTCGTTGATTTCCTTTGCCTCTTCTTCGTAGACACTGCGCTGCTTTACATCAGCATATTTCAGCGCTTCTTTGTAATTCTCATCATCGAAAACAGAAGTGTACTGGGTACGGTTTACCGTAGGCACACGTCTTTTACTACCCGGCTCTTCCACGTATTCCACACCATACTTACAAAGCACAACAGACCAATAAGCATCTGCGTCCTGCGGGTGCTCATTTACGATTTCCTCATATAAAGCCTGGGCCTTATCAAATTCATTGTTTTTACGATAATGCTCCGCGCGGTTGTACAAATTACCGATGCGCTCGTCATCATACTTTGGCAGCGACTGCATCGTACCGCAATATTCACACTCTGCAACGCTGTCTCCCGGATTGAATTTCAATGTGGCATCACACATTTTACACTTAAAAACCATAACTTATCCCCTTACTGCTTCTCACTAATTTATTATACTACTGCTGTTACACTTCTTATGTCCCTCTGTAATATGTCTCTTACACATTAAACATAAGCCGATATCACCGCGACAATCAACATTACTACAACAAATAAAATAACCGCTCCCATTACTATATAAGGCAGTTTGGAAGCCTTCTTTTCAATCGAGTCCATCATATCATCCATGGACGAATCCCCGGATGCTTTCATCTTACGATTTCGTTCGGCATTCTTCTTAAGCGCCGCCTTAAAAGAACCTCCTTCTCTGGCATACTTCTTATCTACCCATTCACCTAACTCTTTTGCCTTCTCATCAGAATCCCGGTATCCGGGCATACTTTTGAAATATTTAAGCGCCGCCTCCAATTTCTCTATATCATCCTCGTAGGTAAGACTGCAATAGTACTGATACTTCTCATACTCTCTCTTGTCTACAACCTCTACGGCTCTCTGACGGCACTTCTCAGCCATCACTATGGAATCCTTATAATCCCCGAAACTTTCAAACTTCTCCGCACATTTTAAAAGTGCATCTTCAAAAAGGGTATTCTCATACACGCGGATTGTCTGCTCATACAGCGCCGCCGTTGCAATGGCCTTGGAACGCTCCAACGCATCATTTACAAAAAGAATCATCTCCTCATTGCCAAGCATAAGGATTTTACGGTAGTTCTTATTGTTTTCAAACGGAGTAGAACAATTCTCCAATTCGTTTCTGCCGGGAACCTTCAAATCCACCAAAAGCTTACCAAGGTATGCTCTCGCATCCGTTTTATCCTGTTCTAAAACCTTATCAAAACAGTCGCCCGCAAGCTCCCATTCCTTCTCTTCCAGACTGAAAAATCCGCGGTTCAGAAGGCCGTCTACATTGACAAATGCATCACTTTCATCATTCACACTTGCATCTTTGGTGCTTTCTTCCCATGTCGCAAAAATTTTACGGATACCGGTAAGTAAATCCTGTTGGAACCCAAGCTCGCCCATATTAATTGCCTGCAAATGGGCAAACTCCTTCGGCATATCATAGGGGTTCATATCCTTATAGGCAGGAATCAACGTCTTCGTTGCCCCGTTCTTAATCAAGGCAAGATAACGGCTCCACTCATTCTTCACCCAAACCGCCTCAAAATGTTCAGGCTTCGTACCCACCGCAATCATCACCTTGGAAGACTGCAGTGCCGCAAATATGTAGGGCTCGTAAGCCTCGCCGAACTTATCTTCCAGCGTAATGCGTGCATAAAATACCTTATAGCCCTCTTTCTGCAGAATCTCGTATAAATCCATTGCCAACACGCTGTCCAAAGTTCTTCTGCCGTCTTCATCGGTCTCCTTGTAACAGATAAAAATATCGAAAGGCTCTTCCTTGCGTGAAATTGCCAAAATATCCTTTTGGATTTCATCAATGCGCTTTGCCTCTGCTTCGTACACCGCACTTTGCTCGGGTGTCGCATATTTTAAGGCACTTTGGTAATGAATGTCGTTAAAAATTGAATCAGTCTGGGTGCGGTTTACCGTAGGCACACGTTTTCCGCCCTCTTCTACATATTCAATGCCGTATTTGCAGAGAATGACGGACCAGTAAATTTCTGAATCGTTTGGATTCTCCGCCAGAATCTCCTCATAAAGCGCCTGGGCCTTGTCAAACTCGTTGTTACGGCGATAATGGCTCGCCCTGTCATAAAGATTAAGCAGTCTTTCATCCCCCAAGCCGGGCAATGTCTGCTCAGACCCACAATATTCACATGTTATAACACGTTCGCCCGACTTAACAGGCAACGTAGCATCACACATTTTACATTTAAAAACCATTGAATAACCCTCTTATCCTATTTCCTATCATCAAACACCCAACTCATAAATTCACCAAACGCAGTAAAAGCATCTTCCATACCATCATCTTCTTTTTCATTGTTTTTGGCTAAAAAACTATCTGCAGCACCTGACACCAATTGATTAATAAGTCTCTGGCACTCCTGCGCCCTGTCACTGCAATCTTTATAGCCACGGTTCGCCTCAAAGTACTTCATTGCCACTTCAAGCTTCTTCGTGTCGTTCTCTCTCATCAGACCACAGTAGAATTTGTAAGAATCTTCTTTCTGCTTCTCCTTGGCATCATCGGCACGCTTACGACATTCCTCTGCCAGCGTCCGACTATCCTTATAATCGCCCATCTCTTCAAAGGTTTTGGCACAGTCCAATAAAATTGCGGGATAAATGGTATTTCTGGCAATTTTACAGGTTTCCTGATACTTTGTTTCGTGTTCGTTTTCTTTTACCAGTTCAAGGGCATCCTGCACAAACTTCTTAAGCTCCTCATCACCAAAACGAAGCACGCGCTGATAGTTGGCGTCATTTTCAAAACTTACGGGGGCAGTACCAAGGCTGTCCTTGCGGGGAATTTTCAATGCAATCAAAAGCTTACCAAGATATGCTTCCGCCTTCCTCGGATCGTTATTTAACACCATTTCAAGGCATTCATCGGCAAAATCCCAGTCCTCGCTCTCTAAGTAGATAAAAGCTCTCTCCACAAGGCCGTCAACGCTTACATTGCCTTTGGCTGCGCCGGCCTTCGCAACAGGACTTTGTGCGCCGAGAATTTTACGGATACCGTGTAACAAATCCTGATGGAAGCCAAGCTCGCCCATATTAATTGCCTGCAAATGTGCAAACTCTTCCGGCATTGCGTAAGGATCCATATCTTTGTATGCAGGGATTAAAGTCTTCTTGGCACCTTTTTTGATCATACCAAGGTAACGGCTCCACTCATTACGCACCCATACCGCATTGAAATATTCGGGCTTGGTACCGATGGCAATCATAATTTTGGAAGACTGTAAGGCTGCGAATATGTAGGGCTCGTATGCCACTCCAAACTTATCATCCAAAGTCACTCGTGCAAAGAATACCTTATAACCGGCGTCTGTCAACTTGTCATAAATATCCGTTGCCAAAACGCTGTCCATGGTTCTTCGTCCGCGCTCATCCGTCTCCTTGTAACAGATAAAAATATCAAAAGGCTCTTCCGTTTTGGAAATCGCCAGAATCTCCTTCTGGATTTCATTGATGGCATTAGCTTCCGCCTGATACACAGTACTCTGCTCGGGCTGTGCGTATTTCAACGCCGCCTTATAATTCTGGTCATCAAAAATAGACGTAAGCTGCATACGGTTTACGGTAGGGATACGCTTTCCGCCCTCTTCCACATATTCAATACCATACTGGCAAAGAATAATGGACCAATAAGCCTCCGCATCCGTAGGGCACTCGTTAAGAATCTCCTCATACAACGCCAACGCCTTGTCAAATTCGTTATTTTTACGGTAATGGTCCGCACGGTTATAAAGATTTGCCACTCGCTCGTTGTTAATCTGAGGCACCGTCTGGGTGGTACCACAATACTCACAGGTGGTAATTTTATCCCCTTCTTTAATATTTAAGGACGCATCACACATTTTACATTTAAAAACCATAATCATACCTCTTTCTTTTATACGTTTTTATCTTAAAATTTTTATAAAAGCAATCTTCACCTATTAACTGAAATTATAGCACAGTATCAAGAGCTTTCACATTATCTTTTTAGAAAAATACACTTACTATTTTTGTTAAAAAAACAAAATAATGCGTCTTATTCTGCTACAACTGCACCTTTCTCAATTCAGCTGTTTCTATCTTCATCCGCTTATCGATTTTTCTACGAATTATTCAACCACCCTGCACTCAATATTAAGCCTTCGGCACAACTCGATTGCCCGCACATTTTCTGCCTTACAGCGCGCTATCCTTTGATACTCCGGGAACTCTTCCCGCATATATCTAATTGCAGCTTCGCAGGCTTCATAAGCATAGCCCTTGTGTTGGTGCTTTGGATCAATCATAAACCCAAGCTCCACCAAGTCCTCTTCTTCATAATTCTGAAATCCGACCCTGCCGATGATTTCTCCCGTTTCTTTTAGCTGTACAATCCACATGCCGAAACCGAAGAAACTGTATACTTTATCAATATAGTCCGCTATGTACTCTTTTTCTTCCTCTTTGTTCGCCGGCAAATCCTCCATAAATTCCACAACGGACTTATCCTCATACAACTGATACAGCGCATCAGTATCCTCCGGTGCCATTTCGCGAATTACCAGCCGCTCTGTTTCGCCAATCATCCAGGGCATCTTCATCTCTCTCTGATAAATCCTTGTAAAATATATGGCATCCGCGTCTTCAAACCCTTCGATAAAATAACGATTCCCGGTAAAATGCTGCTCCTGATTGCCCTCATGCAAATAGACCAAAACGGCAAAGTTTTGGCTTTTATACTCCCATGCATTTGAGGCTGAATCGGTAATTATAAGGACGTTTCCATAGTCTGCTGCCGGTATTTTATCAATTTCAAAGTTATTATTTTGAAAGCTATTCTTTGTATCTAGATCCTCTTTATCCCTGCTTCTCTCAATACATAAACAGGGCAGCCCCGTTCGGCTGATTTGTTCACAAATCATTTCCGTGTTGGGCGTATATTGCAAGTCTAATATGACTTTTTCGGGTTTTTTCTCTTTTATCACTTTTATCCCTCCGCGGATTATGGTAGAATACTCGTTGTGTACGGATACACATATGCGTGCAAAATAAATGTTGCTTAGCATCACTTATTTTTCTTCTACGCAGTTTATCATAACATATTTTAGAAAGGAATTATACAAAATGGCACAGAATCCTATTGTAACAATTACTATGGCTGACGATTCCGTAATTAAGGCTGAACTTTATCCCGAAATTGCACCGGAATCCGTAAACAATTTTATCTCTTTGATTAACAAGAAGTTCTACGACGGACTTACCTTCCACAGAGTAATCTATGGATTTATGATTCAGGGCGGATGTCCTTTAGGGAATGGTACCGGCGGCCCCGGCTATCATATTAAGGGAGAATTCTCTCAGAACGGATTTGAAAACAACTTAAAACATACACCCGGCGTACTTTCTATGGCACGCTCCATGTTCCCCAACTCTGCAGGAAGCCAGTTCTTCTTAATGCACAAGGACGCTCCTCACTTGGATGGCGCTTATGCAGCATTTGGTAAGGTAATTGAAGGTATGGAAGTCGTAAACACAATTGCAGAAGTGGATACCGATTATTCTGATAAGCCCTTAACTCCTCAGGTAATGAAGAGTGTAACCGTAGATACATTCGGTGTGGAATATCCCGAACCGAATCATTGTTAATGGTTATTCTTTTATTGGTCTCTATAACGAATAGTTTCTGCGCAGATATTTTTATTCCATAAAGAACCGTGTGAAAACGTCGGCGCTTAACGAGTACAAGTGTAATGACGTACGAGTTTAGTGTCCGCTACGTTTTCAATCGAACGAGAGTGGGTTCTGTTGGAATATAAAATAATCTGCGCAGTTTTTATATTTACAAATACCAATAAAAGAATAACCCCTTCATACTTTATTCATATTTATTTTACAGAATATTGATTTACATAACATCTTTTTGCAAAAATTATTATCTATACTTACAATCAGATAACAAACATTTTTACTTATAGATAACACAAAACACCAAATAACTTTTTCAAACAAAATGAATGCCCGGTAGCTTACGTTACCGGGCATCCTCCTTTTATAAGGTCATATTCTTTATTTCTTAAGCCTTGCCTACAGAACCGAATAATTCCATCTTTTCCTTAACAGTAGCCTTGATTGCTTCTGCGCCGGGAGCAAGTAACTTACGAGGGTCAAATCCTTTACCTTCTAAGTCCTTACCAGCTTCGATGTACTTACGTGTAGCATCAGCAAATGCTAACTGACATTCTGTATTAACGTTGATCTTAGATACACCAAGGTCAATTGCCTTCTTAATCATATCTGCAGGGATACCTGTACCACCGTGAAGAACGAGAGGCATTTCACCTGTTAACTGCTGGATAGCATCGAGAGTTTCGAAGCTTAATCCCTGCCAGTTTGCAGGATACTTTCCGTGGATGTTACCGATACCGGCTGCAAGGAAGTCGATACCAAGATCAGCGATCATCTTACATTCGTTAGGATCTGCACATTCACCAGCACCTACAACACCATCTTCTTCACCACCGATTGAACCAACTTCAGCTTCAAGAGAGATTCCCTTAGCTGCACAGTCAGCAACCAACTGCTTTGTCTTAGCGATGTTTTCTTCGATAGGATAGTGTGAACCATCGAACATAACTGATGAGAAACCAGCTTCGATACACTTGTAGCAGTGTTCGAAACTACCATGGTCAAGGTGAAGAGCTACGGGAACAGTGATTCCTAATTCTTCGATCATACCGTTAACCATACCTACAACAGTCTTGTAACCTGTCATGTACTTACCTGCACCCTCAGATACACCAAGGATAACGGGTGACTGGCATTCCTGAGCTGTTAAAAGAATAGACTTTGTCCACTCTAAATTGTTGATGTTGAACTGTCCAACAGCATAGTGGCCAGCTTTTGCTTTCTGAAGCATTTCTTTTGCTGAAACTAACATTTTATTTACCTCCGATTGTTAATTTTAATACACATCGGGACAATTATATCCTATTTTATGCCAAAATTCAAGGGGGCAAGGGCATTTCCGTTGGTTATATCGCTTTCTTTCCGCTATTTATCACACCGAAAATTGATCCGATTCCAAGACCAAGGAATAAAATCGCACCCACAAAACAAAAAATAGTAAATACGATGCCAAAAACTCCTACTATGGGAAGCAATAGTAATCCAAGACTTACAAATATACCAATAATACCCATTACAAAGAGGATAAACGATAGTGCAAACGAAACAATCATCACAACCATCCATACGGTTTTTGCTGTGTTGGTTTCCGTAGCGTTTTTCATTTCCTGTCCGTCCATTTTTATCTCCTTTTACACTATAAAATTATATTTTCCCAACAACGTTACGCCTATGCGCACTTTACTCCTTCCAGCTAAGTCTGTGCAACTCGCCCTCCAACTTCATCTGATCGAAATTATTCTGTCTGAGTGCCTCATAAAGAACAATGCTTACTGAATTGGATAAGTTTAGAGAACGAATTTTATCCAACATGGGAATACGAATGCAGGTATCCTCATAATCCACAAGAATTTCTTCCGGAATTCCGGCACTTTCCTTACCAAACATAATATAGTCATCCGGACCGTACTCCACTTCCGTATAGCAATGATGCGCCTTAGTCGTGGCCATATAAATCTTCGCATTCGGATTCTTCTCTAAGAATTCCTCGAAATTAATATATCTTCTTACATCCAAATGCTCCCAATAATCCATACCAGCGCGCTTGATTTCCTTTTCATTCAGGCGAAATCCTAAGGGCTCAATCAAATGAAGCACCGTATTGGTTGCTACACAGGTTCGTCCGATATTTCCTGTATTTCCCGCAATTTCGGGCTGATATAAAACGATGTGCATCTTTTTTCCTCCGTTAAAAACAGCACTTTTATCCCTCGGACAAAAGTGCCGCATTTACTCTTTTACTTACTGTTTTCTTCACGCAAACGCGCAATAAAACGTTTCATTCTGCCTAAGGCAACTTTCAAATCATCGATAGAATACGCATAAGAAATTCGTAAAAATCCTTCGCCACAGTCACCAAAAGCGGTACCGGGTACAACCGCAACCTTTTCTTCCTCAAGGAAACGCATTGCAAAATCCTCACTGGTCATACCGAATTCCTTAATACAAGGAAATACGTAAAATGCGCCATAAGGCTCAAAGCACTCAAGCCCCATCTCTCTGAACTGATACATCAAGAATCTGCGACGCTGGTTATAAGCCTCGCGCATTTCAGTCACATCACCATCACCGTGCTTTAACGCCTCTACAGCAGCATACTGACTGGTTGTGGGCGCGCACATAATTGCAAACTGGTGAAGTTTGGTCATCTGCTTCATAATAAGCTCGGGACCGCAGGCATAACCCAAACGCCAGCCTGTCATAGCATATGCTTTGGAGAAACCGTTAATCATAATGGTTCTCTCACGCATGCCGGGCAGGGTTGCGATGGATACATGGGCCTCATTATAGCTTAATTCAGAATAAATTTCGTCAGAAATCACATAGAGATCATGCTTAATAATCACTTCCGCAATCGCCTCTAAATCCTTCTTCTCCATAATGGCTCCCGTAGGATTGTTCGGGAACGCAAGAATTAAAATCTTCGTTTTATCCGTAATGGCAACTTCCAATTCCTCTGCTGTCAAACGGAATTCATTCTCATGCTTTAAATTAATGATTACAGGCACTGCGTCAGCCATAACCGCACAGGGCTCGTAAGATACATAGCAAGGCTGGGGAATGATTACCTCATCTCCCGGATTTACCATACAACGAAGGGCAACGTCAATCGCCTCGGAACCGCCTACGGTTACAAGAATTTCGTTGATAGGATCATATTTGATTCCCTGCTTACGCATTATGTAATTGCTGATTTCACATCTTAATTCTTTTAAACCTGCATTAGAGGTATAAAAGGTTTTACCCTTTTCAAGGGAATAGATACCCTCATCACGAATGTGCCAGGGCGTATCAAAATCGGGCTCACCAACACCTAAGGAAATTGCATCCGGCATTTCACTTACGATGTCGAAAAACTTACGGATACCCGAAGGTTTTACATCGACAATTTTGTCTGAAAGCGGATTTCTCATGGTGTCATTTTTAACCTTTCATCGTTATTTGCCATAATGGTGCCATGGTCTTTGTATTTCTTTAAAATAAAATGAGTCGCAGTACTTAAAACGCTGTCCAAGGTAGAAAGCTTATCAGATACGAAGCTTGAGACTTCCTTCAAAGACTTGCCTTCCAAAGTGATTAACAAATCATATGCTCCTGATAAAAGATATACCGCATTTACTTCGGGATAGTTGTAAATTCTTTCTGCGATATGGTCGAATCCCTGTCCTCTCTGAGGGGTTACACGCACTTCAATCAAAGCGCTTACCTTCTCAACGGAAGTCTTCTCCCAGTCAATCAAAGTATGATATCCGCAGATAATCTTCTCTTCTTCCATTCTTGCGATTTCATTCATCAAATCCACTTCAGTCATTCCAAGCATAATGGCAAGTTCTTTTAAGTCGATTCTGCTGTTTTTTTCGATCATTTTTAAAATCTGTTCACGCATATATTTCTCCAATCCGAGATGATACATCTCTGTTTATTATCAAATATACTAATTTTCAAATTCCATTATAACGATTTTACCGTACTAAGACAATAAAAAAGTCACTTTAGTCACCTTCGTATTCAAAAATAAAATCATTATAACACCTTATATAGTTCGTCCGGCTTAGGCGCCTCAAGGAAACGTTTCTCGCCCTCATTCAGCACCGCCTTGTCGTTATTGTCTGTTGTTTTCCCGATTACCACTGCAGGAATTCCGGCTTCTTCAATCGCCTTCGCACAGTCGTAACCGTTCTCGGCGACGATTAACATAGCTCCCGATGAAATCAGGCAATAGGGATTTAAGTCAAAAAACTCGCAAACCTCCACCGTCTCCTGGCGAATGGGGATTTTCTTCAAATCCACTTCTACGCCTACACCGGCGCTTTGTGCCAATTCCCAAAGTGCCCCGAATACTCCGCCTTCCGTGATATCGTGCATGGCTACGACTCCGTTATTTACCGCAATTCTTGCCTCCGGTAATACGGATAAAAATGCATCAAAACCCTTCGCCTCCTCAATCAAAGGTCGGGGGTATCTTGTAAGAAGTTCTTCTTCCTTTTCTTTCGCAAGAATGGAGGTTCCTTCCAGACCTACCCATTTGGTTATGATAATATCCATACCCGGCTTTGCATTGCTTGTAGGAGTTAACTTATCTTTCTTGGCCTTGCCCACAGCCGTTACGTTCAATACCGGTCTGTTCACCGCCGTTGTAAGTTCCGTATGACCACCCAAGGGCTGGATTCCTAAAGAAGCACAAGCATCTTTATATTGTTCCATTATGATTTTTAACCGGGATTCCTTGTAATTCTCCGGTAAGAGCGCCGTACACAGAAGGCCGATGGGTTCTGCCCCCTCTGCTGCCAAGTCATTCACCGCCACGTGTACCGCCAAACGGCCGATATCCGTCGCAGTCCCCGTAACCGGGTCAGTGGTTGTGACGTAAACTTCGTCCTCTTGTAATTGCAAAACGGCGCAGTCCTCCCCTAGAGCTGCGCCGATTAATACTTCTTCTCTTGTATTTTTAATCCCTTTGAGAATGGTTCTTTTTAAGACATTCTCGGATACTTTACCGATTTTCATAATTTATTTCCCGCCTATGCACTTCGATTGTCGAACTGTTCCGGCGTACTCTCCGTTCTACCGGTTTATCGGCATCATAACCTTACTGCGCCGCACCGGATAACTCAGCAACTTCCTGGGCATAAAGTACTGCCGCCACACCTTTGACATGTTCAATATTGTTGGTTCCGCAGGCTGCCAGAATCTCTGCCTGACGCTGAGGATTTGCAGTAGCCACACCTACGATGGCCGTCCTCGGCGACATAGAGTAGGAACTTGAATTTACCTGCTCTCTGGATACTTCCACGCCGTCCACATAAACCACTTTCCAAAGCTGAGCCTTATAGCCCACGTGGGCAGACTGCACTTTGACATAACCAACGCCCTGGCTGGCATCAGCAACAATTTTTTCATAATCAGGCTGAATCACCTGTAAAATTTCATTTACATATTCAATAGTACGATTCTCATCTCTGGTTTCCACACCATAAATATTGAACGTAATCTTCTTATCTTCACTTGTGTATCCCTCGATATAAATAGGATACTCCGTGTTATTTACAAAACGGAAGTCCTTACCTGCAGACTCAGAAATCGCAGCATCTCCGGATACCTGTGTATAAGTTACAATCATAGAGTGATTATGACGCTCTGTTACTTCAAGTTCTGCCATAAGTACGGCATTATAAAGTGTTGTAGACACCTGGCAAATACCGCCGCCCATACTGTCAACAACCATACCGCTAAGATAAGATCCTGCCATAAAATAGCCGTTATCATAGGTAAAAGGTTTTACATTATCATAAAATGAATATTCTTCACCGGGATAAATAACAGAACCATTAATCAATGCTGCACCATTGGCTACATTAGCACTTCTTGCCTTACCGGAAGAAGAGAAACTTGTGGTAAATGAACCTAATAAATCATTTACCTGCAATAAATCTTCGGCTGTTCCTATCGGTTCTTCCACTTTCGCTACCAAATCAATTACAAAACCTTCTTCGCTGATATTCTCTGAAGAAGAAAGTGCTGTTTTAATTGCCTCTACGGAAGCCGCTTCATCTACAACCGCGCCAACTACCTCTTCGTGAATAACAAACTCGCCGTTTACGCGTTCCATAGTAGCATTCTGAGCATGCTGGTCAAATTCCGCACACTTCTCCTGAATGACCTGAACTACCATAGCATCATCGAAAGTATATTCCAAATGGTAGGTTACACCATTGTTTTCCAAATCTTTTACTTCTTTATAACGGGCAATGGGGTTTCCCTTGGTTCCGATGGATAAAGCATCTTCCACAATGTCGGTGTTGCTCCATTCCATACCGAAATCCGCTGCGGAAACTTCAATCTCATTTCCCTGAGCCGCACGAAGAGTAACAGGCATACTGCTGATTTCAGCAACGTAGTCTTCTACCGCCGCCTGGGCTTCCTCTGCCGTCATGCCGGAAACATCGATATTCTCGATATACACACCTGTTTTAATCTGTGTTGTTTCTTCCGCTTTAATCAAAAGAGAACTTCCGCAAACAAGAAGTGCAGTCATTAATGAAATTGTCGTGAACTTAATAATTTTTTTCATAGTTCCCTTTCTTTTTTGCTAATCCCCAAATGTTTCACTGTAACCCGTTTTACGTTGAAAAATCATATAAAATATTTTATAATTATTCTATGTAAGGCTTGTCGCCCTATTTGCACATTTTACTGGAATGCATACATTAACATAGGTAAAATCATTGCAATCACAAGAAAAATAATAATGACGGTTGACATGATTTTCTTTGCTTTTTTACTGTGAAGATTCATCATAACGAAAACCCTCCTTACTGTTGAATCCATTGTTTTAGCGGTTTGTGTTTGAAGACACTCCCCCACGTTAATCGTTATACTGAAAGGATATTATAAATGAAGTTCCCTATTTTTGCAAGTGTTATCGTATTCTGCATCTGGCTGGCATACGAAATCCGTAAGCATAACAAAAAGGACAAAAAGGTCCTGGACACTTTCTGGGAAAAAGAACAAAAAGCCAATAACACCAGGGCCAAATCCCTGGACGGACTTAATTACATTGAAATCCCTGAAACTATTTATGCTACACTTCCTTCTCCTCTGCCGGTTGAGTTGGAAGACTGCTCTAAGTTGATGCAACATTTAAAACAAAATAAAATCGTTAATCTGTCACACATCACCAACACCGACCTGAAATTAAAGTACGGCGCATCCAACCTGGATACTTTATCGGCGTATGACCAGAATTACATTAGCCTTTTGCGTGTTTTACAGACCTTAAGTGATTACCACTACGAAAAGGGCAATATCGACACCGCCCGTGAACTACTGGAATTTGCAGTCTCCATTCAAAGCGATAACATCGGCACCTATAAAATGCTGGCCCAAATTTATTGTGACAACGGCGAAGAAAACAAGCTTGATTACCTAATCAGCGCCGCCAGTCTTTTACCGGGGCTTACGCAGAAACCTATTTTGCGGTTTTTGAAGTCTTTGCGTACTGAGGACACAGATCCTGAAGAAAGCATTCTTGACATTTTGGATTAGGTGCCTTACAAATGGTACGCCCCAACTGAATAATGTGTATGTTATACAGAATCCAATGATCCTTCGGAAGTTTTTTCATTAAATCAAATTCAACTTTCGTAGGATCTTCTTCTTTGGTAATCCCAAGCTTTTTACTGATTCTTTTGACGTGGGTATCCACTACCACGCTTGGCTCGTTAAAAATGTTTCCACGGATTACGTTGGCCGTCTTTCTCCCCACGCCGGGTAAGGCGGTTAATTCCTCAAGACCTGACGGCACTTCTCCGCCGTGCACCTCTACAAGTCTTTTACAACAGCCGATAATATTTACCGCCTTATTATGATAAAAGCCTGTGGAATGGATGTCCTTCTCCAACTCTTTCACATCCGCATTGGCAAACGCCTCTACGCTTGGGTATTTGACAAACAAATCCTTGGTTACAATATTGACTCTCGCATCGGTACACTGGGCACTTAAAATCGTAGCAATCAAAAGCTGCCAGGCATTCTCATGGTCTAAATAACATCTGTATTCGGTTCCGTATTCTCCATCCAAACGGTTAAGAATCGCCTGGATTCGTTCTTTCTGTGTCATACTGTTCCTTCTTCCTTAAATAATGGTAATGCCCGCATTGCCCGTAATCGGATTTCGTTTCTGATAATCAAAGAAGACTGCGCCCGCATATTCCGCGCTTACCGCTCCGTCCCAGGCCCTCATATCCCACACAGGATAACGGAAGTACTCCAAATGGGTCAGATGCATCATTTGTTTCGCGGTGTACTGCGCATAATCTTTTAAAAGCTCAGGCTCACTTTCTTCTTTTTTATAAAAGTTCCAAACCAAATCTTCCTGCAATTTGCGGTCCTGCAAAAAGGCGGGACGGCTCTTTAATTTCTCACGAAGATACAAATCGTAAGTCAGTAATTCCCGATAGACTTCTTCGTTTGCACGATCCGTTTCCCGGGCAAAATCCAGCAAAACTTCATAGCGGTAGCTTCTGGAAGGCGCCTGCACGAAAAAGCCCTTTCTCTCATAAAAGTCCGCCAAAGCCTTATACAAAGCATAGGGCGACACAAACTGCTTCCCCAAAAATGCAATGGTCTGCGCAAATTGCCCGCTGTTATGGTAGAGCTCCAACATCTCTTCCACGCGCTTCAATCCTACCACATCTTCATAAGAAATCCAATTGGTAGATAATACCTCATAGGGCGGATTGCTCTCATAAACAATGCCGTACTCTTCAGCCTTCTCGCCAATGTAAGAACCCGACAACACTTTTAAGAAGCCAAGCTGTAAATCATCCGGCTCCATTGCGTAAACCTCATTGAATGAATGAATAAAAGATGCCTTGTCCTCAAAAGGCAGTCCCACAATCAAATCCAAATGTAAATGGATATTGCCAAACCCTCGCAACTGCGCCACATTGGCTTTTAGCTTATTCATATCCGTGACGCGACGGATTTCCTTCAAAGTCTGTCCGTTGGTGGTTTGTACGCCGATTTCCAACTGTACCTGTCCCGGTCTTAATTTGGATAAAAGCTCCAACTCCTCTGCCGTAATGATATCCGCAGCAATCTCAAAATGGAAGTTGGTGACGCCGTTATCGTGTTCATATATGTACTGCCAAATCTCCATAGCGTGGCTGTGTTTGCAGTTAAAAGTGCGGTCGATAAATTTTACCTGTGGCACTTTATTCTCAAGGAAAAAGTCCAATTCCCTTTTAACCATATCCATCGGACGGAAACGTACTTGTTTATCAATGGAAGACAGGCAATAAGAGCATCGGAACGGGCATCCGCGGGAAGTCTCGTAGTAAACGATACGGTTCCGGAATTCCTCTTTTAGAATATCCCCGTCAGCATACCAGAACGGAATGTCCGCAAGGTCTAACACCTGCGGTGCGCCGGTGTTTAAGTCAAGGGTAACAATGCCTGGAATATTTTGCAATGTTATGCCCGCATTTCCTACAATTGCGGCTTTCGCATTAGCGCACATCGCTTCACTGGCAGTTTCCTTGTCGGAATATCCCTCACAATAAAACTCTGCCAATTTATAAAAAGTATATTCGCCTTCTCCTGACATAATACCTGTAACCTGTGGAAATTCTGCCAATATTTCCTCTGCACGGTAACTTACTTCAGGACCACCAAGCCAAATAGGCACGCCGGGCATTAACTTCGCCAAGTCAGGCAAAAGTGCAGAAACCATCGCCCAATTCCAGATATAGCAGGAAATTGCAATCACATCAGGTTTGCTCAGATAAATATCCCTGCGGATATCCTCGGGACGCTGATTGATGGTATATTCCGCGATTTCCACGGCACTTTTATATTCTCCGGCACAGGCCCTTAAGCTGTAAATTGCCGGATTGGAATGTATGTATTTGGCATTGATGCCGATGAGTAATAGTTTCATATATGCTTTGTTTTCAATCCTTTTATTTTTTTTGCAATTTTTAATAAAAAATTGCTTATCGTCCCTTAATCTCGATACGGTCCAGAATCCCCTGTACGCCGACATTTCGATGGGTCAGATACATTCTGCAGACGTCACTTACGAATTCTTTATCTAATTTAAGTTTGGACGCAATTTTATCAATGCTTGCGCCCTTATCTATGAGATGCATAATCTTCTTCACGGTAGCATAAAGCTCGGCGTTCTTTTGGATGCTCCCGGCTTGCGCTGCCTCTGAACACTCCAACACTGCAGTTTTCGCATGCCCATAAAAAATCCGCTTTGGCTTCATGGCAAGAAGACGTTTCCAACTCTCCTGCACCTCAAGCTCTTCATGGGCCTCAAGCTCGTACAACGGGTACAAATCTCCTACGAAAATATCTCCGGAATCCAGCACCAGGGTAATACTGTCATCGCTATGTCCCGGGGTAGGGATAATACTGCCCTTTATCCCCAATTCCAGCAGAAAATCCCTGCTGTCTTCAAAAGTCACAAGCCTTGTCTTTTCATCATTCACCGGAACATAATCAAATCTTTGGTCCTTCTCAAATATATGGTCTGAAGTATGCACAAACTCCTTCTGACTCTCCATCACAACCACAGTCACACCCTGCTTTGCAAGTTCTCCCGCAATCCCCATATGATCCGGATGAAAGTGGGAAACCAGCAGATATTTAATGTCCTGCAATTTGATACCCTGTTCGCCCAGAGCTTTACACATCTTCATAAAAGTGCCTGCCCAGCCGGTGTCAAACATCAACAGCCCTTTCTCGCCGGAAATAATATATGTATTTGTATTGTCATAATGTAATTCGTAAATCATAGCACAATTTTACCGTTAAAACATAATCCTGATTATAACTTGTATTCTTTAATATAATAATACATTCCGGGGTTAACAAACAACCTCTTTTCGCCGATATATATCGTAACAAGGAAGTTTTTATTTATCGCACGGAAGCAGGATAAATATTTTAAATATGTTTTATTTTCGTGCCACTTGCATCTCTTTTTGCAGGTGGTTGTATTTTTTCATCGGACCAAATCCGAACTATATGGCATACTTTTATCCCTGCTTCAGAAAGGATTATTTTATGAAAATTGAGCAGGCAAGGTCTGCCTATAATGTACAAATTAAATCTTATCATGAACAAATTAAGGTCTTAACCGAGAAGAAACAGAAGCTGGACGAACAGATTAAAAAAGATCCAAACGGCCAAGCTCTCTGGGGCGAGGAAGCCGCCACTTTGGAATTGACCATTAACAAACTGGACGAGAAGAATTCCCAGTACAAGAACTATATGGAAAAGTTGATGGAGCAGCATACCGCCATTGCCAATCTGGAAGTCGCCAAGCAGCAGGGCGATGCAATGGCCGAAGGTATGGAAGATATGGGTAAAATTATGGAAGTTGCCCGTCGCATTATGAAGGGTGACATCGTGCCCCCTTCCGACGAACGCAAACTGATGGAATTCGATGATGAACTGTATCAGGCTGCCAAAAACATCGGCAGAATGAGACAACGATTGGAAGAACAGAAAGAACATGAATCCCTTTGGGAAGACGAAGAACCCAAGGAATACCCGGATCCTATGGAAGTAGCCGATCACTCGGAAGCTTTTGGCTCAGGTCCGGAAATCGTATCCGTAGAAGAAACAATGGCATCCGTAGAGATGCCCACCGAATAAGTATTCTGTTTGATTAATATAAATTAAGAGTTCTTGCCGGAACTCTTCGCGCGCGAGCGGTATTGCGTAGCAATAAACTACATTTCCGCGAGCTGTGCATTCAAAAAGACTGTGGTTTTTAAGCAATTGTGCTCAATACCACAGTCTTTTGTTTTGTTATCATAATCTGTTACATCAGTCTCAAACAAGCGCAGCACCGGTATTATAAGCTAAACTCACACACCCAATATCCCTTAATCGGCAAGTCCTGCTCTGCCTTGGCACTACCAACAAATTCGGTAATGATGAGTTTATAGTTTCCGCTTTCTAGTTCGTCCATAGGTAGCTCACAACTCACTATACCATCTGTAATGCCGGCCTTTTCATTGGACGTCCCTTCCACTAAAGTCTTTCCTTCCGCATTCACAATAGAGTATGCATGAACACCTACACTATCCAGAAATGCATAGGGTGCCTCCCCTGCTTTTAAGAAAACTACGTCTACGATCAAACTATTACCATTTACTGCAACGCTTATTTCAATCTCTTCGGTAGCCTGCTCGTAGGTTGTACCTACAACAGCACCGTCCCAGCGGGTTACATCCGCAAAAAATCCTTCCAGCTTACCGCTTCCGGCCATAACCGTAACACCGCCAAGTCCCAAGCATAAAGCGACTGCTGCTGCCACCGTAGCGATGCGGGTCCATTTTCCTGCTCTCGCCATACGAGTTTTATTTTGAACCATTCTTTCAGTTGTTTCTTTCTCAACAACACTATTATCGATAGCTGCTTTACCTTCTATGTTTATTATTTTCATATCATAATTCTCCTTTTTCAATCCTGCATTTCTGCAGTTCTCTACTATTCTCGCCTTCATCTCTTCAGGCATTGTAATCTCTTTTATCTCTTCTTTTAAAAGGGTTCTTTCCATCCTACATATACTCCTTTCGATATACTTCCTTAAGCAACCTCCGCCCCTTTTGCAAGCGCATTTTGACGGCGGAAGGGGTCTTCCCTACCATCTTGGCAATGTCTTTGACCGGGTATTCTTCCACATAATGGAGAATCAACACCAGCCTGAATTTCTCGGGCAAGGTCATAAGTGCCTCTAAAATACCGCTGTTTTCACCGTCACTGCTTTTATATTCATAAATATCCGTATCTTCCGCCAAAGGGTGCTTTGTCCGGAAGCGAAGTATGTCCTTGCACCGGTTGCCCGCTACCGTAATAAGCCACGCCTTCCTATGTTCTTCATCGGTAAAATCCGGGGCTTTGCGGTAGTATTTTAGCATGGTCTCCTGCAGAGCGTCCTCTGCGTCCGCGCTGTTTTTAAGCATCACAAGACACAATCGAAAAAGCATATTGCCGTAGTTTTCCATCACCCATTCCAAATCATCGGCCGGCCGTGCCAATGTCTCTTTCATACTCCCTACCTCCTTTCACCTATAACACGTATAAAAGGCGTATTTGGTCAATTATACTATAAAAATTATATACATAAAAACACCGCCCATACGAGCGGTGCTTTCTTCCTTTTTTATTCATAAAATATTTTATCGGTATTTGATTTCCTTTCTCCTTCTGCTTTAACGCTTATATTTTCGAATGAACTGAATTAATTCGTTATCGCAATTTTCTTTTTTCAAAATAAAAGCGTCGTATTTCTCATATTTTAAATAAAAATGTGTCTTCGTTTCTATAATTTTTAAAAGATCCTGATAATTTACCTTATAGATGCGTCTCTCTGTTTTTACCTCGAAATGATCTTCGAAGAACGTGTATTGATAAGTGTCCGTATTCTCTTTGGAACCTAATTTCCAGCCTTCCCCTTTTTTATCAACGAGTCGAACAATATACTTAATGATTACAACACCGGCAATAATTGCCACCGCATAAGGCGCTATACTCCCTATGTTTTTTAATAAAAGTATGATTAACGGTGTGGCAACCGCTATTGCAATAAGCTGAAGAATAATATTTGCCTCATAGACCCTTCTTTGCATTTTTCTATACTCACCATATGTATATTCCAGTTGTGTGTGATACATAAAATACATCCTCTTCTTTCATTTATTTCTTTTGGATTCATCTGAAATCTTACGTTTCTACATATAAAACACACGAAAAATTAAAAAAGTTTCATTTTTTATAAAAAACATCCGTCTTTGATAAAGACAGGTGTTTCAATCCGTTATTTCACAAATTTATAATCTATGATAACCCAGTCATAGGCATCATAATCCATCATAGTTCCACAATACTTACATACGCCACCCTCTGTCAGCGAAATGGTGGCGCCGCAATGTTGACAGGTAAACATGGAAATATCACTTTTATGCTTGTAATCGCGCTGTTTGGCCAATGTGACCTGCACAATTCTTAATTTCTCTTTTACTTCATTTCCGCAGTCGATCAATACACGTACACTACGGTGCAGGGTAACATACTGAAATTGATTATCTGTCCGATAATCCTTAATCATAAACCGACCGGGTTCACATCGAATTACACTCTGATTTGACATAAGATACGGAGCAATGTCACATTTAACAAAAGCAGCCACATCCTGAGGGTGGTCGGCAAAATGTACAGACTTTATTTTACTGTCCAGGGAAGCAATAAATTCCTCTATGGATATGCCCGGATTCGCACGACGAATCTGCTGTAAATAATAATTATGCTCACTATGTTCTTTTTTTAATTCAGGAATCTTAACAGCAGCCATAATTCCCGTAACCAAAAGGGCAAGTGGCATAAGCAAAAGGAGCGGCGGAAAATATTTCATATACGAGAGCGGAATCGCAAAAGAATATTTAAATGCTTCACTCCAGAAATTTATGTATCCTTCATTACTTCTTATATCATGTCTGTTAAAAACTCTGGCTACCGAAATAACCTTATCGTTATAGGCGGAAATATCAAACTTGCTGTTGCAATAATCGCAACCGTCCAAAAGCTTCTCCAACGGCATTTCAGCTCCGCAGTTGGGACATAGATACATTCCGTTGGCTGTGGAAGAACGCATTATATAATAATCAACATCACATTTTTTATCCAGCTTTCCCACAATAACATTATCTCTGATATAACGAATATCAAGCCATGTTTTTTGCGTCAACTTATTAACCACATATCTACCGTCACTGTAATATTTAATTTCTGTAACTCTTTTATCTTGGCTGTATTTGTAATCCGTGGGGTTAATAAAATAAGATTTATGATGTACATGAAGTCTGCGTTTCTCCAGGCGTTTCTTCTCAAGATACATACTGTACCAATGCTCCTGGGTAACGCAGGACATGGGATTCTCCTGATCGGCCGGCAAGCTGTCAAACCAATGAATCATTTGTTTTTTATAATGCCAAACCAAATCGTACAAATGCAAGCAATCCGCCTTGGGTTGCGTCAGACTCTTACCGTCAACTTTAAAATCTAAATCTCTTCCGTATTTATTATAAAATTCCTGCAAATTCATATATTAGCTTTTTCCTCCGATTCTATTGTAACATACGTTACTTTTTTGTACAATTTTCACATAGACATATTCGATTAATCACTGTTATCCTTACCTTAGAGGGACAGAAAGATGAATAATAATTCTATGAGTGACAAGGAACTTATTGTAATTACCATCGATAAGTACACCGATTTACAAAAGATTAAAAAAGCAAACGGCGACCACGAGAACAAAGAACTTGATTACCAGATTAAAGTAACACTGGCCAAGCTTGCATCGCTGGGTGTTTCCGCAGAAGATATTACAATTGAATAATGACAAAAACACCGCCCAAATGAGCGGTGTTTTCTCTTTCGCCAATTTCTATATTTTCCCACTCTTTTTTTATTGGTAACGGTTACTGATCACTTCAAATGTGACCGTTCCGCCATCCGTACTAAAATGAGCCTGTCTGTCCAAATCAATCGTAAATTTCTCAACCTTTTTTCCGGTCTCGTCATATAAATTTCCGCTTTGCACTTTAATCTTTACGGTTCCTTCCGAGCCAATGTCTGTAATCACTACACTAACATCTCCCGCCGTAATCGTATCGCCCTGCAAATACTCCTCCGTCAACGCCAAACCATCATCCGCAGCATCATTCCATTCTCCTCTTACACTAACGGTTGCCCAGGTATGGGTGTTAATATACGTAAAATAAGGGTTCACAAGAAAAATCGCTATAAATATAGCCCCTGCAATCAGCAGTGCAAGAATTGCAGATACAACGATTGTAATTGTTTTCTTATTCATATATCTCCTCCTCTTTTATAATTGATTTGCCTAAAACAACTTTCTATTAATAAAACCACGTAAAAGACGAAAAGGTTTCATATATTTTTATATTTATTTTCCTGTTTTAGAACCATCACGCAAAAAGCAGTCTGCCTCTTAAGAAGCAGACTGCCTTTACTCATCCATTATTCCATTTTCATAAAATATTTTTATGCTGTTTCGATACTGTCTGCTTTCGCCAAACCGTATTTTTCAACGGCAGCTTCGCGCATCTTGTATTTCAAAATCTTACCTGCTGCGTTCATAGGGAATCCTTCAACGATGTCTACGTACTTAGGCACTTTATGCTTTGCCATATTTGCACGTACATAGTCCTTGATTTCCTGCTCGGTTAAGGTTTCGCCGTCCTTAGGAACAACGCAAGCCATAATTTCTTCACCCAACTGCTCGTCGGGAACACCGATAACCTGAACATCTTTTACTTTATCGTGAGTATAGATAAATTCTTCAATTTCCTTCGGGTAAATGTTTTCACCACCACGGATAATCATATCTTTCAAACGACCTGTGATACGGAAGTTTCCTTCGGGTGTCATACAAGCCAAGTCACCGGTATGAAGCCAGCCGTCTTTATCGATGGCTGCTGCGGTTGCCTGAGGCATCTTGTAGTAACCCTTCATGATGTTGTAGCCTCTTGCTACGAATTCACCGTTTTCACCAACGGGCATTTCTTCGCCGGTTTCAGGGTCAACGATTTTACATTCAACACCGGGCAAAGGACCGCCTACGGTACCTACGCGGACTTCCAAGGGATCATCAGTAGTGCTCATGGTACATCCGGGGGAAGCTTCGGTCTGACCGTAAACGATGGTAATTTCCTTCATGTTCATTTTATTCACTACGTCCTGCATAACGGAAATAGGGCAAGGGCTGCCTGCCATAATACCGGTACGCATGTAAGAGAAGTCTGTTTTATCAAAGTCCTCATGCTCAAGCATAGCAATAAACATAGTAGGAACACCGTGGAAACAGGTGATTCTTTCCTGGTTGATACATGCCAATGCGGGCTTGGTTGAGAAGTAAGGAATCGGTGATAAGGTAACACCATGGGTCATAGAGGCTGTCATGGCTAATACCATACCGAAGCAGTGGAACATAGGCACCTGAATCATCATACGGTCTGCGGTAGACAAGTCCATTCTGTCACCGATACATTTACCGTTGTTTACTACATTGTAATGTGTAAGCATAACACCCTTCGGGAAGCCTGTAGTTCCTGAAGTATACTGCATGTTACATACGTCATGTTTATCCACCAAAGATGCACGGCGGTATACTTCTTCAATAGGCACGTTGTCAGCCAATGCCAATGCATCGCTCCAGGTTAAGCAACCGGGCTGCTTAGAGGTTACGTTGATTACGTGACGTAAGAAAGGTAATCTCTTGCAGTGCAAAGCCTTTCCGGGTACGTTGGTTGCCAATTCAGGACACAATTCCTGAATAATCTCAGCATAATTCGAGTCTCTGTAACCATCAATAAGAATCAATGTATGTGTATCTGAGTTACGAAGCAAATATTCCGCCTCGTGAATTTTATATGCGGTATTCATGGTAACCAAAACCGCACCAATCTTGGTACAAGCCCAGAAAGCGATGTACCACTGAGGAATGTTGGTAGCCCAAACTGCTACGTGAGTACCGGATTTCACACCCAAAGCAATCAAAGAACGTGCAAACTGGTCTACATCATCACGGAATTCGGAATAGGTTCTGGTATAATCTAAGGTTGTATAACGGAAGGCATACTGATCAGGGAATTCCTCTACCATACGGTCAAGTACCTGAGGGAAGGTTTTATCAATGATTTCTTCCTTCTTCCATACGTACTGGCCGGTACCTCTTTTATTACGGTATAAAGACTTACCTACTACTACCGCTTCCTTCTGATACTGGCTCATATAGTTAACGAAATGAGGGAATACAATGCCTGCATCTCCCAATTCTTCTAACCACGCAGGAATCCATTCAAAAGAAACATAACCTTCATAGTTAACAGACTGTAACGCTAACATTAACTCATCAATCGGTAAAGTACCTTCGCCCATTAAAGAGTATTCAATATTGCCGTCAACTACTTCAGAATCCTTGATATGTACGTGTTTTACGTATGCGCCCAGGTTCTGGATGGTCTTTTCAGGCGTTTCGTTGCCGTAACGTACGGTGTGGTGGATATCCCACAATGCAGCCACGTTGTCACGGGCAAATACATTCAAAACGTTGCGAAGACGCTCTGTATCGGTGTAAGGGCCTACGGTTTCAATCAAAATGGAAATACCGTTGTTATCCGCCTCACGATAGGTTCTCTTGATACATTCGATTACCGCATCATCTTTTACGTCCTTATCGGTAGAATGCTTGCCTGCGCGAATACGGATGCAGGGGCATTTAACAATTTTGGCAATCTTAATGTATTCTTCGATTTCTGCTACATTTTCATCGATTTTGGTTTCATCCGACACGTCGCAAGTGGTATCCAGGCAGGGAATGGTTAATTCCATCTGCGCCAATTTATGTGCGGTTTCTACGATGTTTTCACTATTAAAAGGGCGGTTTTTGCCGGAGAAAACTTCTCTCTTCACATCATGGATTTCAATACCGTCGAACTGCAAATCCTTGGCAGTTACATAAAAGTCTGTCCAGTCAAAATCATCCCAGCCGTTTGTACTAAATGATAATTTCATGTTCTATCTCCTATTTCCAGATTAATGTTCTTTTTCCTGATAAAATTACTGATTAGCGTTCTGCTCTTCGTGAACAATCTTGTTCAATGCATTTACATATGCGCGGATACTTGCGCCGATGATATCGGTTGAAATACCGTTGCCTGAGTAAACCTTGTTGCCTACACGAATTTTAACAAAAGCAGAACCGACCGCCTCACTACCCTCGGTTACGGACTGGATCTGGAAGTCTTCCAAATCATAGTGGTGTCCGACAATCATTTCGATTGCAAGAAGTGCGGCTTCGATGGGGCCGTCGCCTGAGCTTAAGCCCTTCATGGGAGTTCCTTTTTTATCCAAAGTAACCTGTGCAGTGGGAGTGATAATGTTACCGCTGTTGATTACGTAATCTACCAACTGATAAGTAGGAGGAACCTGAAGTGCAGCGGTTGCAATGATTGCTTCCAATTCCTTCGCGCCAACGGGTTTCTTCGCAGATACACGCTTGAATTCCTTGAATACCTTCGCGTTATCATCGTCAGAAAGTTCATAACCTAATTTCTTAACCGCCTTAATTACTGCAGCGATATCAGCCTGAGCCGTCAAATTCACGTCTTCATGTGCATCGTTGCCTGTAGTCTCACCAAAAGGTGTCTTTCCGGTCTTCTTGTTGCTGTCAAGCCATGTCATCTGACGAACGGCTCTTGCAAGTTCACCCTGGGATACTCCGCAAGAAACTTCCATTGCATCACCCTTCATGGTAATAGTATGTACTACCGTTTCCAATGAAGGAGTTGCATTGCCGATTAAACTTGCTTTAATCTGGCTTACACCAGCCTTAGCGCCTGCAAAAACATTGGCATTTGCCACGTTCAACTCATCAGAGCAGGTTGCGGAAATTACTACATTTTCCATTGCTGATACATTAGCTTTGATTTCTTCAATAAAATTTTTAAATTCTTCAGGGAACATCACGCCTGCGGTATCACAAATATCAATGGTGGTTGCGCCGTTTTCAATTGCCGCTTCAATTACCTGGCAAAGGAAAGGCATCTCGCTTCTGGTCGCATCCTGTGCTGAGAACTCAACATCCTTGCATTTACTTTTTGCATATGCCACTGTTTCTTTCACTGCTTCCAAAACCTTCGCAGGTTTCTTTCCGCAGATGAATTCCATCTGAACCGCTGAGGTAGGTGCACAAATGCGGATACGGGGCTTTGCTGCGCTTGAAACAGCATCCCATGCTTTATCTACTTCTTCTTTGCAGATTCCTGCTCCAACGGATAAAATGCTTTCTTTAATCATAGGTGCGAGAGATTTCACCAATAGTGCATCTGTTTTATCCTTGGCTACATTGGGCATCTCGATGATATCGATATTTCTCTTTTCAAGCTGCTTTGCAACCTCCATTTTTTCTTTGAAGCTCATGGAAAATTCAGCTTTTTCTGAGCTTTCTCTGATTGTTACGTCTGCAATACTGATTTTCTTCATTTTTTTCTCTCCTTTATAATAAAATAAAAAATCCCTAGAATTCAAAAGAATTCTAGGGACGATAAATCAACTTTTACCGCGGTACCACCCATATTACTGTAGATACAGTCGCTCATTACGAATACCATCATATTCGCAGCCTTGGTAACGGGGCTTGCCGGAATTCTTTACTAAATCTGTTCGAGAATTCTGCTCCGGAGTGAGACTGCCTTCGTTCTTAAGTATCGGCTCGCATCAACCGCCGACTTTCTGAAACTGCCAAACGACGCATAATTCCTTCATCGCATTTATTTTTATTTAACTGTTTTACATAATAAAAAAGATTTTTTCGGTTGTCAATAACTTTTTCTTAAAAAATTGTGAAATTTTGATTTTAAAAGTAATTTAAACCATTAATTTTCATAGTAACACAATCCCTGACTATATCATCTTTTACTTTTTTAAAATAATAATATACTCATTTTCGATTACTTTGGCCGATTCGAAGTTGTCTTCAATCCAATCCAGCATATACTGATTCTGCGGTGCATAATTGTAATAGGGATTAGTCGAAAATCCCTTATCGATAATTACAACATTAGGCTCCCGGTCCGGATGTTCCTCATAATACGCTGTAAACATCTCATTGAAAACTGTGGTTCCCTGTACGGAAGGCGTCGCCAAATCCGCCCCGCTAACCATATAATAGATGTTTTCACAACCAAAATACAGAAGCTTATCATCCTCATCTATATGTTCTGTAATCAACGGAATATTCCCGTTGTACTGCGCAGCCAATTCATCATCGATTAACAAGCCTGCCGCCGGCCCTTCTTTGACCCAATCCGTTTTCATTCGCATCGTAACTGGAACACAACCGGTAACACGTACAAGTAACACTTTACAAATAACAAGCCCGATTACGAAAGAAACCATAACCGCATAACCGACTGATTTTACCAACCAATCATTACTATACTTTTCTTGAATGGTCGTGCAGACAATAAAGATACCCGCCATTACACCGATATAAATACGCGCCATTGCCACTTCTAAAGACATGTTGGTTACTGCCGCGGAGGCCACCACCCCAACAATCGCCGGCAATATACCGAACCACAAATAGACACTGTTCTTCTTTATGCACCAAGCAAAGCCTGCAACACCCACGAATACAGCAACCATATATCTGAAATACAGGAAAAACTGATTTTTATCGCCGACAAGTGATAAAAGAATATGTTTTCCTACATATATTCCAAGCCAAAACAACATGAAAACGAAAACATACTTTCCAAGTAAATCTTTAACGGATTTCTTTTCTGTAATATCGCCCTGCTTCCCTTTTCCGCATTTATGAACAATCCATTCTACCCCTGTAAATACCGCAGTTGCCGCAATTGCCGCCGGCGAATACAAACACATCTGCCTGATAAAATGTCCCAATTCACCGCCGTATATGGATATTTTACGGCTAAGGCTGATAGCATGGGATTCATCCATAAAAATATACGATACATAGCGAAGAAAATCTTCCGGCGTCATATAAGTACGTAAATATACTAAAAATACCACTCCGATTACAAACGTTGTTCCCGTAAAAACCACAAGACTACGTGCCTTCTCTTTTCCCAGCTGACCTTTTAAAACCAGTATGGCCAGTGCGTAGACAGGATACAAAAGAATCATTGTAGGATAGGTCATCATCGCCATAAAAAGCCCGGCGCCTGCAAATACCAGCCAAATATCGCTTTTACGCCATTTAAACATACTGCTTTTAACAACATCCCCAGTCGCCTCAACACATAGCTTTGTTACGGCACTATACCATTTTAACAAAGATAAAAATAAAATACACACTGCCCAGTACTGCATTATTTCAAACTCTGCCAGCACAATCCACTTGGGTAAAAAATTAACATGTGCAAACATTGTAAGCAAACCGGCAGTTTTACCGAATCTCTGGCTTGCTTCTTGATAGAACCACCAGCCAAGCAACAAATGTATTATATTTCCAACGATGCGTAAATAGAGAACAACCCCTACGGTTTTACCGCCGGTAATCAGCAGATACGGCGCCATCAAAAATGCAAGTCCAAAAGCACTCATTTGATGAGACTCCCACATCTCTGAGAACATATTGTCCCCCATTACCATACGGTATGATTGGGTAACCGCATACGCTTCATCAATATCAAAGCCTACAAAAACCGATTTTATCACACCCAAAACAGTCAATGCCAGCAAAAGGACATTGACTACCGTAAGCGCATATTGAATTATCTTTGTTGACTTCGTTTTACTCATGGCTCTATCTTACCTTGTTCTATGAATTGTGTCAAATCGCAAATCTTTTATACTTACCAAAGAATAGAAATTTTTGCTTTTTCCACAGAATATAAAAAAGGTGCACTTTCGTACACCTTTTTATTATAATCACTAGTTTGTGATAACCTGCTCTGTTTCTTTGTCGAATACGTGAATCTTTTCAACATCCATAGCAAACTTGATAACGTCGCCGGGTCTTGCAGTTGTTCTTGAATCAACTCTTGCAGTCATAGGGAACATTTCAAGATCGAAGTATAAGTAAACTTCTGCACCGAGTAATTCGTATACCTTAATGGTAGATTCGAATACGCTCATAGGTGAAGTTTCTACGTACATTTCGCTATCATATAC